>CAVDHG010000016.1:0-15992 GCA_963608725.1 Agathobacter rectalis
GGGGAGTTATATGGTATACTAATGAGTCATGGAAGCCTCAAGACCCTCGGAAGAAATGAACCAGCGCAACGCGTCCTTTGATAACCGCTTGCGTCCGACCCGTTTTGAGGACTTTATGGGTCAGGAAAAGGTTCGCGAACGGCTCATGCTCGCGGTTGAAGCCGCCCGCGGTCGAGGCGAACAGCTTGACCACGTGCTCCTCTCGGGTCCGCCCGGGCTGGGTAAAACCACCCTTGCCTATATCCTCGGCGAAGCGATGGGGGTTCACGTCAAAGCGACGAGTGGACCTGTCATTGACAAGCCCTCGGACTTGGCGGGGCTCCTCACCTCTCTTGAGCCCGGAGACATTGTCTTTATCGACGAAATTCACCGCATGCAACGCACGGTGGAAGAGTATCTCTATTCGGCGATGGAAGACTTCGTCATCGATATTCTCATTGACCAAGGTCCCAACGCCCGGAGCGTACGCCTCGAGTTGCCCCACTTCACCCTCGTGGGAGCCACGACGCGTAGCGGGCTGATCTCCGCGCCGTTGCGGTCGCGCTTCGGATTGCAAAACAGGTTGGACTACTATTCCCACGAGGAGCTGGCGCGTATTGTCCTGCGGAGCGCAGAGAAGCTCGGCGTGGGGATTGACGATGCCGGAGCGCGGGAAATCGCCATGCGGAGTCGGGGCACGCCACGCATTGCTAACAACCTCCTGCGGCGCGTGCGCGACTATGCACAGGTGCGCGCCGACAATCACATCACGCAAGCGATCGCCGATGACGCGCTCGCCCTCCTTGAAATCGACCCGCAGGGGTTGGACGAAATGGACGTGCGGATCCTGGAAGCGGTGGTAGCGAAGTTCGGCGGAGGGCCTGTGGGCGTGGCGACCATTGCCGTCGCAGTCGGCGAAGAGGCGGACACGGTGGAAGAAGTGTACGAGCCCTACCTGATTCAGGAAGGCTACATCGACCGGACGCCGAAGGGACGCATCGCCCTGCCGAAGGCGTATGAACGGCTCGGCATCAAGCAGGCGGGGCGACAAGAGCTCCTCTTCTGAGGCGCAGAGATGTCGGTTACGCTTTCCAAACCTCCCAAACCCATCAAAGTGGTCGCCCACAAGGACGCCTCGGCGCGTCGTGGCTTCCGTTGGCGGAGCGCGGAAGAGCGGCGTGCCGCGAAGCGCGAAATCGATCGCATCCGCCGAGAAACGGAACAGGAGCGTTTGAACCTCGGCTTGCAGGCGGACGCCTCGGTGTTGCGTTCGCCCAAAGTGTTGCTCGGGCTCCTTGCGGTGCTCCTCCTGCTCGGTGGCGGGCTGGTGGTGAGCTTGCGTAAGCCGGCGCAACACTTGGTGCAGACAACGCCTCTCAACAACATCCGGGCAAGGCGAAGCGTAACCATCGTTGCGAAAGCGATGACGCTCTTTCGCGTGCATACCGGCTCGTGGCCACAACAGCGTCTGGGCTTGTATGCCCTTGCGAAGGATTACGATGTGCCCGGCTGGAAGGGCCCTTACATCAACTGGGCATACAAAGACCCGTGGGGCACGCCCTACGTTTACCGTATGCCCCAATCACCTTTCGAAGTGCCCGTACTCTTTTCGTGCGGGCCTGACGGCAAGCCCGACACCAATGACGATATTCGCGCCACGGAGGCAGACTTCGTTTGCGCGGAGGGTACGTGGCGACGCGAACACGCGCCGGAAGCTGAAAGCTCGGCGGACGAAACGAGAAAAGAGGAAACGCGATGAGACGGTTTGGAACGTGGTTGGCTTCGCCCATCTTTTGGGGAGGCGTGATGGTGCTCGCATGGCTTCTGACGCGGTCGGGAGCCACGTGGGTCGTGCCGGGAGTGAATGCCAATTGGATTGCCGGCGTGCTTGGCGTGTGGCAGGGAGGCGACGTGGCGTTGCATCCGCTGGCGTCCGCGCTCTTCGTCTTTGGGCGTGCAGGAGCAATGCTCCCGGCGGGCAGTGCAGTGGCGATTCTAAACGTGTTTGCCGGGCTGCTGAGTGCAGGGTGCGTGATCGTGCTCTGCGCGTGGGTGCGAGAGTTCTTCCGCGCCGTAGTAGTTGAGCCTCGCTCGAAAGCTTTCGCAGAGCAAGCCATCCGGTGGGCAGTGCCCGTGGCAGGGGTGATCTTCATCCTTTCGCCGGATGTGTTGCGTGCCGCTTGGCACCTTCAGTGGCAGATTGTCGACCTCTTCCTGATTCTCGGAGGCTGTTTGCTCGCCGTGCGGGCGGCGCGAATTGGGTTGCCGGCGTGCTTCGTCGTGGCGTCCTTCGCGTGGGGGCTCCTTGCGCCGGAAGCCCCTGCCACGCTCATGATGGCTCCCTTCGTCGGCGTGGGGCTGATTGTGATTTATTGCAAGACCCGCGACCGCGTGAGCGCGAAGCCGATTTTGAAGCACATTGTTTTCCCGATGGCAGTCGGCGCGTTGATTACGCTTACCGGCGCGATTCTGCTCGGGTTGTGGGCGGGGACGGCTGAGACGGTGCGTAGTGCGCTTTCGCTCTTCGTGCGGGCGCAGGTGGCGGGGGTGCTTGAAGCGCAGGCAGGAAGCTGGATTCTCCTGGGCTTCTTCGGCGTGCTTCCCTTCATCCTTGCGCTCTTCTCGGGGGTGGACGTGGGGAACAACCGCCGCTCAGTGCCGATTGCTGGGGTTTACCTGACGATTGGCGTGCTGGTGGTGGTGGCGTTGCTCCCGGTGAGCGTGGCTCCGAGCGCGTTGGCGCACCAGTGGGCGGACGCTTGCCCGATTCTAATTTCAGCGATGACGGCGTTTGCGGCAGCCTTTGTGGTAGGCGGAGGCGTTCTGCTCCTTGCTGTCAAAGTTCCGGCGGAGGGCAGGACGGAGCGGGCGTTCGCCCGGCGGTTCGCAGGGCTTGTAGCGACACTCGCCATTCCGGCGGTTCTCCTGGTGGGAATCGGGTGCGGGATTTTGGAGAGCGTGCGCGTGGTGTTGGCAGAAGCTCCGCTTGAGGGGTTGCCCCGGCGCGTTGCCGATGAGGTGATGGGCGCAGCGCAGGCGCAGGACGAGACGTGGCTCCTCAGTAACGGCGCGTGGGATTCCTTCTTGGCGTTGCGCCGTTGGGAGCTGGGAGCGAAGGTGCACCTCTTCTCGCTGGCGCAGGACAAACAGCCCAAGGCGATGGCGCGCCTCCGGAAGACGGTGGAGGAGTCGCCCTACTTTGAGAAGCGTGTGGAACTGCGCGACCAGTTGGAGCGGGCTTTGGATCTGGGCATGATTCCCTTCGTGCAGGATTGGCTTCGCGCCGACGCAGGTGCGGTGGAGCGGTTTATCACGGTCTCGCTCCCGGATTTGTGGTTCACGGGGAATCGTTACCCCTTGCCGGAGAAGTTGTGGTTCAGAGGCTCGGAGAATCGCGAGAAGCAACATGAGGCGTTGGCGAGCTATGCGCTTGAGGGGAGCACCCCGCTCGCCGAGGTGCCCGAGTGTGCGCCGAAGGCTTCCGGCGCGTGGCAGACCTTCTGCGCGCTGTTGCGCCGTCAGGTGGGATTCGTGGCTAACGATGTCGCCTTCTTCCTTGCGGACGCGGGGAAAAAGGAGGAGGCGTATCAGCTCTTCTCGGCTGTCTATGCCTATGACCCGGAGAACGTGGCGGCGTTCTTCAATATCTTCGAGCTGGTGAACGGCGGTATGCATCCGGAGCGTAAGGAGTGGTGCGAGCGCGAGTTCAATGCCTTGCTCAAGCGGACGAAGGGGCGCAGGTATCACCTCTGGGCGTTGAGTCGGACGTTCGGCTATATCCGCTCGCCTCAGGTGATCGGGGCTTTGGCGGGGAGCTGGGCGTTGAGCGGGCAGACCGGCGCGGCTCTCAGCGGGATTGACCTCGTTATGGAAATGCTTGATGACGACCAGCGCACGGCAGTGCAGGGCACGATGGCAGCGATTTACAACATCGCCCCGGGAAAACGCGCCGAGGCTAAACAGCGTTACCGCTCCTTCTTGGAAAAGACGGCAGACAAGCGTCAACAGCAGGAAGCCGTGCGCCAGCTCTACCGCATCGCGCTCGCGGAGAACAATCTCGACGAAGCGAAGGCTCTCTTGGAGCGCGCCGAAAAGATGAGCGACGCCAAGGAGTTGGCGTATGAGCGTGCGCTCTATTACGCCACCGCCGGGGAGGCGGGCAAGGCGAAGGAAGCGTTGAAGAAATGCATCGAGCTTAATGCGAAGAATCCGGAAGTATTCGCCATGCTCGCTACGCTCCAGTTGCAGACAGGCGAGGAGGCTGAGCTGCGCCAGCACACGCTCCAGAAGTTGATCCGCGCTGCGGGGACGGAGGATAACTACTTCGTTCAGATTGTCCAGGCGCAGTTGGCAGAGCGCGAGAATGCGTTGCCGAAGGCGCGAGCGGCGTACCTGCGTGCGCTGGCATTGAACTCCAGCGTGCCCCAACTCGTCGACGCCGTGCTCACCTTGGACATCCGCCTGAACGACCGCACGGCGGCGGAACGCCATGCCCGCGAGGCTCTGTATCAGAATCGCGAGAGTCCTTTGGCGAACTACGTGATGGGCTCTTTGGCTCTGAGCGAGGGCGACCTCAAGCGGGCGGAGCGTTACCTGCGCGTTGCCACGGCTCCCGGAGAAGGGGAGCGTCCCCTGCCGGAGGCGTTCAACGACCTAGCCGAAACGCTCCGGCGCGAGGGGAAGTGGTTGGAAGCTCTAGCGGCAGCGCAGAGAGCGTGCGAGCTTGCGCCGAAACTCTCCGTGGCGCATGAGACGGTGGCGGCAATTCTGCTTGAGCTTCAGCGGTATGCCGAAGCGGATGCGGAGCTGGACACTGCCGAGAAACTCTCCGCCGAGAACAACGCCGAGCACGCTGTCGACCCGCGGATTCTCATCACTCGGGCACGGCTCCGCGAACGCGAGGGGCGACTGGAAGAGGCGCGAGCAGTGGTGGCGCAGGTATCGAAACGGCAGGATCAGCTGAGCGACGAAGCGAAGCGCGAGGTTGAGACGTTGCGTTCGCGTCTCCTTCCGCAGAAGGATGCGGAGTAGCGGAAGATGAATCGGGAGCGTTACGATCGACGCAATGCGCTAATCCTCGGCGCGGGGCGGAGTGGCGAAGCGGCGGCGCGCCTGCTTATGGCGCGCCAAGGGCTTGCCTCGGTGGTGGACGAGCAGTGGCGCGCTGACCGGCTCTCCACGTTCGGCGCAGAGGGGATCAGTTGCCTCACCGCGGAGCGCGAGCATCTGCCGGACGGCGCATACGATTTGATCGTGGTCTCCCCCGCAATCCCGGATGACCACCCGTGGGTTCTCGCTGCCCGGGATCGCGGGCTGGCGGTTATCTCGGAACTAGAGCTGGCTTCGGTCTACTGGCAGGGCGAAGTAATCGCGGTTACGGGGAGCAAGGGGAAAAGCTCCGTCATTAAGTGCCTGACGGACACCCTTGTGCTCGCAGGACGCAAAGCCGTAACGGCTGGAAATTACGGGACGCCACTGTGCGAACGGGTGCTGGAGTGCCCGGACGCCGGGGCGGGCGTGATCGCCGTTACGGAGGTCTCCTCCTTCCAAATGGAGCTTACGCGCACCTTCGCGCCACGCCTCGCGGGGATTCTGAATATCCAAGCCGACCACCTGGACAGGCACAAGACGATGGAGACGTATGCGCGGATGAAGCGCAAGATATTCCAGGCGCAGGTGCCGGGGACGTCGAAGGCGTTTCTGCCCGCCGGGATGACGCCGGAGGGGATTCCCGCCGGGGTGGAGGTGGAACGCTTCGGCACGGATGAGGGCGCGGACTGGCGGTATACGAAGGGCAGCGTAACGCATGGCGAAGCGTCGATCGCCGTTACCGGCGTCTTCGACAATCCGGTGATGGGAGCCGCCGCGGCGTTGATCTCCGCTATGCTCTCTGCCGAGGGGCTCTCGCCTCAGGAGATCGCGAAGGGCTTCGCCACCTATCAACCGCTTCCCCACCGCTTCCAAACGCTCGGGCAAGTTAACGGCGTCACGTTCATTGACGATTCGAAGGCGACTTCCCTCTCCGCGATGCGTGCCGCGCTCCAGATGGTTGGCGGGCGGGTGCGCCTGATTGCGGGGGGGCGACTCAAGGAGCAAGAGCTGGGCTTCGTCAAGGACGCGCTAGCGCGGTTTGCCCTGAAAGTCTACCTCATCGGCGAAGCGCAAGAGGCGTTGGCTCAGGCGTGGGGGGACGCCCTCCCCTGCGAGCGGTGCGGGACGATGGCAGTTGCCGTGCAGAAAGCCTTTAGCGAAGCCAAGCCCGGCGATACGATTCTGCTCTCGCCCGGCGCGGCGAGCTTCGACCAGTATCCGGGGATGGGTGCTCGCGGGGACGACTTCGCCACGCAGATGGCTGCACTTTCATCCCAGAAGAGCCTTTGATGGATAGGAAACTCCATGACCTACGATTTTGAATTCTTCGACACGCCTCTCCCGCGCAGGGAGAGCGACAGTATTAAGTGGACGCAATTCGGGCGCGACGTCATCCCGCTCTGGATTGCCGACATGGACTTCCGCGCTTTCGACGAGCTGATCGACGCCTTGGAGTGTCGGGCGCGGGAAGGCTGTTACGGTTATGCGCGGGATTCCGAGCGAGCCATCCGCGCCATGATCGATTACCATCGCGAACACTACAAGTGGGAGATCGACCCTGCGTGGGTGGTGCCACAGCCCGGCGTGGTAACCTCGCTTCACCTCTTCTGCAAAGCCCTGCGCGAACTGCGCCCGGAGCGAAGCGACGTCTTTATCGGCGAGCCCGTATACCACCACTTCATGTCCGCGGCTGAACAACAACACGTTCGCGAGCGGAGAATCCAGCTTGCCATGCACGGCGCACCTCTGCCCGCGCTCTCGACCTTGGATGCCACCGGAGCCGGCGGGTGGCTCTTCTGCAATCCCGAGAATCCGATCGGGCACCTGTGGAGCAAGGATGAATTGCGCGACGTGATCGATTTCGCGGTAGAGCACGATCTCTGGCTTGCCTGCGACGAAATCCACGGCGGAATCGTCCTCGACGCCCCGCACACTTATACGCCCCTCCTCGCTCTGGCGAAGAACGACGCCGAGCGTTCGCGCATGATGGCTTTCGTAGCTCCGAGCAAGACCTTCAACGTCCCCGGGCTCGGGTGCGCCTTCGCCATCATTCCCGACACGCGGCTCCGCGAACACTTCACTCGCGATTACGACCAAATCGTTCCCTCCGTCAATCTCTTCGGTTGGGTGGGCGCGGAGATGGCGTATCGCTACGGCGAGCCTTGGCGTTTGGGCATGCTGGCGTACCTACGCCGGAACCGCGCCGTGCTGGAAGAGGCAACGCAGGCTTGGCACTTGCCCCTCTGCTCTCTGGAGGCGACCTACCTCGCCTTCATGGACTGCCGGAGCCTTCTGCCCGCACTCAAGGGCGAATCTCCCCGAGATTTCTTCCTGCGCCACGGCGTCGCCCTCCACGACGGCGCGATCTTTGGTTGCCCGGGATGGGTGCGGATAAACATCGCCACCCAAACTCAGACACTCCAAGCAGCAATTGAGCGCATGGGCAACGCCCTCGCCGAACTCCATCTCCCCGCATCCGAGGGCTAACCCATTAACCGGCGCGAACCTAACCTTCTTCTCGCTTCGGCGTCGCCCAGACGCTCGGCGATTCTGCGTGCACTCGGCGTGCCCTTCGTCGTCTGCGTGCCGAAGTGCGACGAAGTGCAGTTTCCCGCCGACCCGGTGGCGACAGTCGGGATAAACGCGCTGGCGAAGGCGCGCTCGGTGCGTACCTCCAACCCCGGAGCCGTCATCCTCACCGCGGATACGGTAGTCTCCTTTCAAGGGCACGTCCTCGGAAAACCGAAAGACCCCGAGCAGGCGCAAGCGTGGTTGCTCGCCTATGCCGGGAAGTCGCAAACGGTTTACACCGCAGTGGCGTTTCTCTTGCCTGAGGCGACGGAGCCGGAGTTGCGAATCGAAGCGACGAGCCTGACGTTTAAGGCGTATGACTCGGCGGTGGTGCAGGCGTACCTCGCGAGCGTCAAGCCCTTCGACCGCGCAGGAGCGTATGACATCAACGTCCACGGCGATTGGCTCATTGAGAGGCGCGTAGGCTCCTTCTCGAACGTTATGGGGCTTCCGCGGGGCGTCGTGCGCGACTGGCTGATGGGGCACGGTCTCCTTCCTATAAAGAAAGGGGGAGCGCATGAGCGTGCCTAACTTCACCTGGAGCCGACTGCTTAGCTTTGTGGGGGCGAGCCTCCTTGTCAGCGTCGCGCCCGGGCCGGACTGTTGCTTCGTCTTGGCGCAATCGCTCGTGCAAGGAATCGGCACGGGGCTTCTCATCACTGCCGGACTCATGGCGGGGCTGTGCGTGCATATCACCCTCGCCGTCCTGGGCGTTGCCGTCTTGCTTGAGCGGTATCCCAAGGTCATGGACGCCATTTCGCTCTTTGGCGCGGGGTACCTCTTCTTTGTCGCCCTTGGTCTAATGCATCTGGAGCTTTCGCCCGAAGGAGGCGAAACGCTCTCTCCCCTCGGCGCATTTGCGCAGGGAATCATCTTAAACCTTTCCAATCCAAAGGTTATCTTGTTTTTTGTGGCGTTTCTGCCCCGGTTCCTCCCTGCGCAGTGCGTCAGGCGCAGGCAAGCCCTCTTTACGCTCGGCGGGCTCTTCCTCCTTTGTGCCGGGTTCGTGATGAGTGCTTATGCGTGGGTCGGGAGCGTATGTGCTTCTCTTCTCTACACAAATCCATCTGTGGCGCACGTGCTCGGCACCGCCGGAGCTTGCGCCATTGGGCTAATCGCCTGCTGGGTTGCCCTTCCCGTCCTGTGGAAATATCTTAGGAAGAAACCAATCAATTAACGCGATAGGTCGCTTTGGATTCCGGCGTTTCGCTAACGGAGACGGCGGAAACCGGTAAACCGCGTTTAAGCAGTTTCTCGCAGAAGTGTTTGGCGAGGAGTTCCGAGGTTGACCGGTGGGGCAGCTCATAAACGCGCAGATTGTGCTTCCGGAGCGTGGAGGCGATGTCGCACTCAACGGGCGAAGCCGTGTTGCAGAGGAACGCATGGTCGCAACAGGAAACGATCTCCTCGACCAAGATTGCCTTTATCTCTTTGAAATCCATAACCATATCTTCCGGCTGGTTCGGAAGATGGGGCGCATTCGCCAACTCAACGGTTACCCGATAGGTGTGCCCATGGAGGTTCCGACACTGTCCGCCGTGCCCGGAAAGGAGGTGGGCGGCATCAAAGGAGACCGTTTTCTCAACAATTAGCATAAAACACCTCGAAAAGGATCAAAAAGTGGACAAAAAAGTTACTTTTTGCGAGAGTCCGGCTTTTGACCCCCGAACCGCGTTTGGGGTCTGTCCGCACCGCGTTTGACCCGATCGCGGTGCGGACGGAGGGGAGACGCGGTTGCGCCCCGTTTCCGGAAAGGGGGTCTTTTTCTCCCCCCGGAACCCGATTTTTCGTCATCCACAATCAGCTTGGGTTCCAAGGGGCGACCATCGAAGTCGACGCCCCGCAGAGCCTCGACCACCTGCGCCCCCAATTCCGCCCGAACGTCGAAGAAGGAAAAGGCTTTTTTAATATCAATTGCCCCGATGTCCGAGGCTTGAATCCCCGCCGCCTCGCACGCCAGGCGGACAATTGCGCCCTCGCGCAGGTGATCCAGACGCCCCACCCGAATCAGAATGCGCGCCTTCTCGCCAAAGGCGTCGTCCCGCTCACGGCGGGTGGGTTGTGCTGAAGTATTAATATCTTGTGCATTCTCGTAGGCTTCCATGAGCGAAGAGAGGCGCAAGTGGAGGACGCGGGCGAGCACCTCCTCCGCAGAGAGGTTGCCAATCATCGGCGCAACCGCCGGCAACAGCTCCCGGATGGCAGGATTGACCGCCTTTACCTCGCGCACCTGCTCAGCCAACCAAAAGATGTGCTTCTGGCGGATTTCGTCTGCCGTGGGGATGGCGCGTTGCTCAAAGTGCGTCTTGCACTCGCGCTCAATCATGCGAAGCTTCACCCGATCCCGCGGGGCGATGAGCGCAATCGAAACCCCGCTCTTCCCGGCGCGAGCCGTTCGCCCGCTCCGGTGCGTATACACGGCGGGATCGTCCGGGAGGTGATAGTGGATCACGTGCGTAATGTCTTCCACGTCCAGACCGCGAGCCGCGACATCGGTCGCAACCAAGATCCGCACCGCCTTCTCGCGGAACTTGCGCATGACGGAATTGCGTTGCGCCTGCGAGAGATCCCCGTGGAGGGCTTCGGCGTAGACGCCATCGTGCATCAGAGATTCGCTCAGCTTCTGCGTGTCAACCCGCGTCCGGCAAAAGACTAGCCCGTACATCTCCGGGACGAAGTCGATAATCCGGCGCAAGGCGGCGTACCGATTCCGCTCCGAGACGGCGAAACAGTGGTGGACAATATTCGCTTGCGCCACATTCCGCGCCCCGATGGTAATTTCGAGGGGTTCGGAGGTAACGCGCTTGACGATGGATTCCACTTCCGGGGGCATCGTCGCCGAGAAGAGCCACATCGCGACCTCCTCCGGCACGGCGTCGAGGATAGCGTCCAGCTCATCGCGAAAGCCGAGCGCGAGCATCTCGTCCGCCTCATCGAGGACGCAGATTTTCAGCGCGTCCAGGGCAACGACCTCTCGCCGGAGCAGGTCGCAGAGTCGCCCGGGGGTGGCAACGAGGATTTGCGCACCCTGCTCCACCTTCGCGATCTGCGCCCCGATCGGCGAGCCACCGTAGCAGGCGACAATCCGAACGGCGGGCAAAAACTTCGCAAAGCGCGTCAGCTCTTCGCTGATTTGGAGGCAGAGCTCCCGCGTTGGGGAAAGGATAAGCGCTTGCGGGGCATGGTGTTCGGGCTGGATGTGCGCCAGAATCGGCAGACCGTAGGCGCACGTCTTCCCGGTGCCTGTCGCGGCAAGGGCAACGCAGTCGGGCGGATTCTCGGCAAGCAAGGGCGGGATCGCCTTCTCCTGAATGGGCATCGGCTCCGAAAAGCCCAGCTCATCGACCGCCTTCAATAACGCCTCGGGTAACCCGAGCTCCTTAAACTGTGCCATACGCGCCCTTAACCGCGGGGAAGTTCGCTCTTCCGCGCCACCTTAAACATACGTTTCCGCTTCCGAAGGGAACGCCCTTTGCGTAACTGCCGCGTGGTACGCCTGCAAGCCCGCAATCGCCTCATCCCCCAACCGGGCAAAGGCGCGGGCGAACTTCGGAGCCTTCCCGGGCGTTAGCCCGAGCAAGTCTTGCCAAACCAGAATCTGCCCATCCGTCTCGGCACCGGCTCCAATCCCAATCACGGGAATAGCAAGAGCTTCCGTAACGGCTTTCCCGAGGGAAGCGGGGACGCCTTCGACCACGAGCGCGAAGCAACCCGCGTTCTCCAAGAGCTTGGCATCGCGGAGCAACCGCCTCGCAGCTTCCGCATCGCGCCCTTGCACACGGAAGCCCCCCATCGCCAAACAGCTCTGAGGCGTCAGCCCCAGGTGTCCGCAGACGGGGATTCCAGCCTCCACGAGGCGGTGGACTAACGCTTCGCACCGCTCCCCGCCTTCGAGCTTCACGCCGTCAGCCCCGCCCTCCTTAACCAGGCGAAGCGCGTTGCGGAAGCCCTCGTCGTCGCCCGCTTGGTACGACCCGAAGGGCATATCGGCTACCAGCATGGAAGTCTTCAGCACTCGCGCCACACAGCGCGTGTGGTAGACCATCTCATCCATGGTTACCGCGAGCGTGGTGTCCCGCCCCTGCATCGTCATGCCCAGAGAGTCGCCCACCAGCACGAGGGGGAAGAGTCCCTCTCCGGAAGCCTCGATGAGGGCGGCGCTGGTTGCGTCGTAACACGTAACCGTAGCAAAGGGCGTGGTGTGCTTGAGTGAGCGAATCTTGACCGGCGTCCAGCTGCGCATCTTGCGCTCCTTCCTGTGTTCGCGCCTCTTCCTGCCCGAAGGACTAGAAGAGCCCTTTCACTTTCCCCGTGTCCGTATCCACGTCGATCCGGCGATAGGCGGGGTTGGCGGAGGTTCCGGGCATGAGCATAATCTTCCCGGAGACGGGCACGATGAATCCTGCGCCCTGATAGATCAGAATGTCCTGCACCTTGAGTCGCCACCCGGTGGGGCGACCGATCTTCGTGGCGTCATCCGAGAGCGAGTACTGCGTCTTTGCCACGCACACCGGGAGCGACGCCGTTTGCGCGTCCGCCTCAAACGCCTCCAGCTTCGCACGCGCCTCGGGCGTGTAGTCCACGCCGTCTCCGCCGTAGACCTCCTTGACCTGCTTCTCGATGCGCACCGAGAGGGGTTCGGCGAGGTCGCAGAGATAATGGAAGTCGTTCGCGTCATCGCAAGCGGCGATAACCTGACGCGCCAGCTCCTCCGCGCCTTCGCCACCCTTCTCCCAGTGTTTCGAGAGCGCGAACCGGCACCCGGCTTCCTTCGTGATGCGCTCGACGAGCTGAACCTCCGCCTCGGTGTCGGTGTAGAAGTGGTTCAGGCAAACCACCGGGCGAATCCCCGACTTCTTAATGATGTCTATGTGCGCGAGCAAGTTGGTGCGGCACCCCGCCTCCAACGTCTCAAGATCCTCCCGCGTGTAGACCGGGTCAAGCGGCGTCCCGGGCTTGACGTCCGGTGCGCCACCGTGTCGCTTGAGGGCGCGAATAGTCGCCACGAGCACCACGGCGTCCGGCTTCAGCCCCGAGCAACGGCACTTGATGTTCCAGAACTTCTCGAAGCCCATGTCGGAAGCGAACCCGCTCTCCGTAACCACATAGTCGGTCAACGCGCACGCCACGCGGTCGGCAATCACCGAGTTCTGCCCGATGGCGATATTCGCGAAGGGTCCGGCATGGACGAGCACGGGCTGCCCCTCCAGCGTCTGCATAAGCGTGGGGTTAATTGCCCGCACCAGCCACGCCGTCATGGCTCCTGCCACTTCGAGATCGTCCGCCGTTACCGGCTTCCCCTGCTTGCTGTACGCCACAATGATGCGCCCAATGCGCCGACGCAAGTCCGCCAGATCGGTCGCCACCGCAAGGATCGCCATCACTTCCGAGGCAACCGTGATGTAGAAGCCCGAATCCATCTCGAAGCCGTTCAGCGTCCCCGCGCCCAGCCCGATGCGGATCTGACGCAGCCCCTGCGCACAGAAGTCGAGTGCCCAGCGCATCTGCACCGCCCCGGGGTCAATGTCCAACCGCGTCAACTTCTTGCCCGCCAACCACGCATCGTCGTGGTTGCGCTCGTGTTGCATCCGCGCATTGAGAGCCACCATGCAGAGGTTATTCGCCTTTTCCACGGCGTCGAAGTCCCCCGTCAGCCCCAGCGAAAGGGGCGTCAAGGGAATCACCTGCGCCAAACCGCCACCTGCCGCGCCACCTTTAATATTGAAGGTGGGCCCCCCGGAGGGCTGGCGAAGCGTCCCGCAACACGCTTTTCCAAGTCTACCCAGACCTTCGAGGAGCCCGACCGTGGTCGTGGTCTTCCCCTCGCCCAGGGGCGTGGGCGTGATCGCCGTAACGTCGATATACTTCGCCTTTTGCTTGCCATGCGTCCGGGCGAGCACTGCTGCTGCGTCAACCTTGGCGTAGGCATTACCGTAAGGAATCGTCTCTTCCGGCAGGACGCCGAGACTCTTCGCCACGTCCGCGATGGGGCGCATCTCGGCTTCGGCTGCTTCAGCAATCTGCCAGTCCTTCATCTTCGTGGGATCCCAATTCATAAATGATTCCTTCGGTTTCTTTTACAGTGAAAAACGGTTGCTCACGACTTCCCAGATCGCCTCTGCCGTCGCGTCCTGCGCACCCGAGCTGTCAATCCTGCAGATGCGCTCCGGATCCGCTTGCGCCAGCTCTCTAAATCCTTCGAGAATCCGCTGATGGAACGAATCGCGCTCAGCTTCAAAGCGATCGGCGCGCCCCTTACGCCCGGCAAGGCGGTGCTTGCTCTCCTCCTGCGGGATGTCGAGGAAGAAGGTCAAGTCCGGCAACAGCTCGGAAGTGGCGAACGCATTCAAGTGGCGCAACGCCTCCAGGTCCATCCCGCGCCCGTATCCCTGATAGGCGAACGTCGAATCGCAGAAGCGGTCGCACAGCACCCACTCTCCGCGCTCCAACGCCGGGCGGATCGTCTTCTCGATCAATTGCGCCCGGCTTGCTAGAAAGAGGAGCACCTCAGTGCGCGACACCGGACTCTCGCCCGCGGCGTCAAACTGCAACAAGGCGCGAATCGCCTCGCACAGTGGCGTCCCGCCCGGCTCACGCGTCGTAAACACCGGCACGCCCGCAGCCTTCAACCGCTCCGAAAGCCGTTTTAAGTGCGTGCTCTTACCCGCGCCCTCGGGTCCTTCCAGTGAGATAAACCGCCCCCGAGCCATTCACGCCTCCAGCGGTTTAAGCGTCTGACCGTCTTTGCCGTCGCGCACTTGCCAGCCGGCGGAAGCGAGCGCATCGCGCAGGCGGTCGCTCTCTGCCCAGTTCTTCTCGGCGCGAGCCTTGGCGCGAGCTTCGACCATTTGCTGAATCGCCTCGGGGATCTGCTCCTCGCGGGCACTCCGCCCAAAGAAGATAAAGCCCAGGACGCTATCCATGCGGTGCAATTCTTCCAGCACCGCGGAAGCCCCAGCGGGCGAGAGACCATTCTGCAACGCCGAGTTCGCAGCGCGGACAAGCGCGAAGAGTGCCGCGAAGGCTTCCGGCGCATTGAGGTCGTCACCAATCGCCGCGCAGAAGGCATCCAGACGCGAGGGGACGCGCACCCCGTCATCGGGCGCACTCTCCTTAGCGCGGGCTTCAAGCGCATCGACGCATTCATCCACTCTTCCCAGAGCCGTCCGCGCCGCCGAAAGCGCATCGAAGGTGAAGTTGAGGGGCTGACGGTACTGCGCATTCAGGAGCACATACCGAATCTCCCGCCCCGCGAACCCCTTTTCGAGCAGATCGCGGAGCGTGAAGAAGTTGCCCAGGGACTTCGACATCTTTTGCCCGTTCACCCGCAGGTGCGCACAGTGCATCCACGTGTGCACGAAGGGTTTACCGGTAACCGCCTCCGCTTGCGCGATTTCGTTCTCGTGGTGGGGGAAGAGGTTGTCAATGCCACCGGTGTGCAGGTCGAAGGATTCCCCGAGGTACTTCATGCTCATCGCCGAGCACTCCAAGTGCCAGCCGGGTCTACCGCGTCCCCACGGTGCGTCCCAGACCACGTCGCCGTCCTTTTCGTCCCACCCTTTCCAGAGAGCGAAGTCGCCCACGCCTTCCTTCTCGTACTCATCTGCCGAGATCCGCACCCCCGTGCGCAACGCCGAGCGATCCAAGTGCGCGAGCTTCCCATACGCCGGGAACTTTTCCACGCTAAAGTAAACTGACCCATCTTCGCTCTTATAGGCAATCCCCTTCTCGAAGAGTGCCTGAATCAGAGCCTCCATCTCTGGGATGTGATCCGTCGCCGCCGGGTAGACCGATGCCGGCTCAACGTTCAACGCCTTAAGGTCGGCAAAGAAAGCTTCGATATAAGGCTTGGTGTATTCCTTGAGGGGAATGTGCGCCGCCTGCGCCCCGCGGATGGTCTTATCGTCCACGTCCGTCAAGTTCATCACTTGCTTAACCCGAAGCCCGGCAAACTCCAGCGTACGCTTCAGGAAGTCCTCGAAGAGGTAGGCGCGGAAGTTGCCGATGTGGGCGAAGTTGTAAACCGTCGGCCCGCAGGTGTACATTCCCACCTCCCCGGCTTTAAGGGGATGGAACGGCTCGACTTGACGCGATAAGGAATTGTAAAAGCGTAACTCCATGGGACTTCCTTTTATCCGATAAAGTGTACCAAAGCCCGCGCCCTGACGCACTGCGCCTCCGCGAAACAAATTGGGCGCACCTTTCGGCGCGCCCAACTGAATGCGCTCCCTAACCTTTTAGGCGCACTTCGCTTTGCGACGAAGGGCGAGCGCACCTGCGCCAAGCGCGAGGAGTGCGAGGAACGACGGCTCGGGAACAATCGACTTCACATCCCGCGTCGTCTGCAGGGT
>CAVDHG010000017.1:0-14411 GCA_963608725.1 Agathobacter rectalis
TCTGTCCGCACCGAGATTGACCCGATCGCGGTGCGGAGACTCCCCGATCTCGGTTACGGAGGGAGGTGAGGGTGAACCGAGTTTGGGGTCTGTCCGGTTCGCGTTTGGGGTGAACGCGGGGCGGAGGAAGGGGGAAGGCGGTTGGGAGGGGAGGTTTGGGGGAAGCCAGAAGAGCGCACTTGACAGGCAGGTACGGGGGGGGTACACTAGAAACCTTCTCGGCAAATTTACGCAAGTTATGTTCGGCACACGTACAATTACAGAAACCGAGGCGGAGATTCTCAAGCGGAAGATTGAGCGTCTCCGCGGTGAGCCTATTTTTGTCTTTTCGGGCGACCCATTGACCATTCCCTGTCATGAGGAGTCGAACACAGAACGGCTTTGTAAGCATCCCGTTGTCTCGGTGCATATGCTCGCCTATAACCACGAGCGGTGGATTCGTCAAGCGATTGAAGGCGTCATGATGCAACAGACCGATTTTGAGTTCGAACTCGTGATCGGCGAGGATTGCTCAACGGATAGGACGCGCGAGATTTGCCGAGCGTACCAAAAGCGTTATCCGGACAAAATTCGCCTCTTGTGGTCGGAAGTGAATCTCTACCGTCATCCCCACCCGGCGGGTACGAACTCGCGTCGGGTCTTTGCCCACTGTCGGGGTGAATACCATGCCTTTTGCGAAGGAGATGATTTCTGGACGCACCCGGACAAGCTCCAGCTCCAGGTCAACGCCTTCCGCGCAAACCCAGCCGCGACGGTCTGTTACACCGACTTCTCGCTCCTGCATTGGCAAAGTGGTATCCTCGAAGAGCATGTTGTGCACGCGAGTGGGCTCTGGGAACAGCTTAAGACGTTCACACGCAAGGATTGGCTCCACGAACGACAGAATGAGTGGCTAACGACAAGTATGGCGACGTCGACCATGATGCTCCGTGGGGACTGCGTGAGGACGTTCCTTGAGTCGGATTTTGCGCATAAGAAACTTTGCTTCGGCGATATTACACTCCAGATGATGGGGGCGCGAGCAGGAGAAGTGATCGTGCTCCCGCAAGATTGTTCGACCTACCGAATGGGTGTGGGGGTTACGCAAGCGATGTTCCGCGAGGGGCGTATCCTCATGCAGTGCGATTCCATGTTGGTCAAACTTGAATACGAGTATCCCAGTTTGACGGATGCCGAGAAGAAAGATTTCGTATATACGTCTATCTTCCCCGCGCTGAAAGACGGCGTTAAGCACCCCTTCTATACGATGAAAACGTATTGCCGACTCTGTGCGCTCGTGTGCTGGACGTTCAGATTTATCCCCTCGTGGAAGATACCGAGCACGCTATGGAGGATTATGAAAGGGTTTATTAAGGAAGTGAAGGTGCTTGCGAAAAGGCAAGTGGCAAGACGATAAGTGTGGGGTGTTGGGGTGTGAGGGGGCGGGGAGTGTGTTAGAATAAGGGATTGTGAGTGCAAGCCGTGGACGCTTCTTTGACCGGATAGACTGGCTCGCCTTCTGGGTTACCGGAGGGTGCGCGTTCCTCGTGTACCTGTGCTCCCTTGCGCCGTCGGTTGGGTTGGAGGATGCCGGGGAATTAGCAACGGCAGCGAACGGGTTGGGCGTCCCCCATCCGCCGGGGTATCCGCTCTGGACGATGCTCTCGTGGGTCTTTTGTCGGGCATTTAGTTGGATTACGTGGCAAGGCTTCCCCAATCCGGCGTGGGCGATCTCGCTCTGTTCGGCGATTACAGGGGCGGTGGCGTGTGCGTTGACCGCGCTTCTCATCACACGCTCGAGCAGGGACATCTTAAAAACCCTCGGAGGCGAAGACGAAACCGGAACGGCGTGCGCTGGGTGGATCGGAGGCGTGACAGGGGCACTCGCCTTTGCCTTCTCGCCGGGAATGTGGTCGCAGGCAGTGATCGTGGAAGTCTATGCGCTGGGGGCGTTCTTCCTCGCGCTCACCATGGTCTTGGCTTATCGCTGGATGTGCGAACGCAAGCCTCAGATTCTGGTGTGGTTGGGGTTGGTTTTTGGGTTGGGGCTGACGAACTATCAAGTGCTCCTTCTGGCGGCTCTCCCGATAGGGCTTCTCGTCTGTGCGCGGAGGTGGCGTTTAGCGCGATCGTTCCTCGCGGTGGCAATTCCGGTAGGGCTTACAATCTATCTACTCATGCTCGGGACAATGGCTTCGGCGGATGCGCTATCCACGCCCGGCGCGCCGGTCATCCTGCGTCCGCCGGAGGCGAGTACGAATCCGCTTCCCGGGTGCCTGGCACCAGCGTGGGTGTATCTTGCGCTCGGTGGGTGCTTGACGGCATTTGCGGGGATGCTCTGTTGGGAGCGGGTGGCGCGTTGGGCATGGATTCCCTTCGTGGGCGCGGTGGGCGTGCTTCTCTTTTCATGGGTGCACGATGCGCCGAAGACGCTTCCGCCGGGCTTCACTGGCACGCTCTATGCATTCTCGCATGCGTGGGGCGTGCACGTGGTGGCGTTGGGCGGGCTGTGGGCGTTGTGCTGGAAGTATCGCCGGGCGCGGAGGTTCGCCTTGGCGGTGTCGGGCGTGCAACTCGCGGGGCTTTGCCTGTTGCAACAGGGACTCCTCCTGGGGCTGACGCATCCGACGCTTGGGTGGTTCTGGTGGCCGGTGGCGTGGTTGGCGTTGCTCCTCTTCTTGGCGCGGAGGCTCCTTGTGCAGGGGCGTTGGGTGGCGTGGACGGTATTGGTGACGGTGTTGGGGTTGCTCGTCTACGTCTACATGCCGATTGTTTCGGACGCGCTCAACCCGGCGATGAACTGGGGTTATGCGCGGACGTGGGAAGGGTTCAAGCATGCGATCTCCCGCGGGCAGTATGAGGCGATTGCACCCTCGGCACTCTTCTCCATGCAGTATCTCAAGCAGGTGGCAGGTTACCTGGGGGATTTGAGAATGCAGTTCTCGCTCCCGGTGGTGGGGATTGCGTTTCTCGGCGTGGTGGTGCTGGGGTGGAAGGCTCTCCGAGCGAGAGCGAAAATGGCGGGAATGTGGTTGGGATTTGTGGTGCTTCTCTTCGGCGTGATGTCGGTGGTGCTGGTGGCTTTGGCAAATCCGACGGGCGACTTGCAGGACAGCTTTATTCAGAAGGTGAAGTTCATTTCGTCGCACGGGATCTTCGTCTTGGGCTTGGGGTATGCGCTGGCGGGGGCGTTGGTTTGGTTGCGAGGGCGGGCAACGCGGGGCGTGTGGCGCGCAGGGTGCGCGGTTGCGCTGGTCGTGGCATTGGTGCCCGTGGGGGAAAACTTTTTTAATGGAGAGCTTATCCGCGCTGCGGGGTCTGCCGAACAGACGGGGCATGACTTCGGGTGGCAGTTTGGGGCGTACATGCTTGAGGGCGCGAGGCAGATTAATAAGGAAGTGGAAGAGGACGAGGAGCCCCTACCCGACCCCTTCTGGCCGCCACCCATGGAGCAGGGATCCATCTTCTTCGGCGGGACGGACCCGGGGCGTTTCGTCCCCACCTACATGGTGCACGCTATCGGGTTCCGACCAGATCTCTACGTGCTCACGCAGAACGCGCTGGCAGACCCCACGTACATGAACGTCGAGCGCGACCTCTACGGTTCGCAACTCTGGATGCCGACAGCCGACGAGGTGCGAAAGGCGTTTACGGATTACGCGGACGCGGTGCAGGCGGGGGTTCGCCAAACGCAGGGACAAGTCCGGGAAGTCAATGGACGCGTCCAGATTACCGGTTCTTCGGCGGTGATGGATATTTGCGCGGACTTGGCAAAGCAGATTTTCGAGCGGAATCCCGGGCACAGCTTCTACCTGGAGGAGAGCTACCGCATCCCGTGGATGGATACCTATCTGGAGCCGGCGGGGTTGGCGATGCGCCTCTGCCGGGATGAGCGAAACCTGAGTGGCGTTCGGGAACGCGACTTGGAGTTCTGGGATTGGATGATGCGCAGGCTCGTTGAACGCCCGGCGTTCCGTCGCGACTTCGCTGCGCAGAAGAGTTTCTCCAAGTTGCGCTCCTCCATCGCCGGGATTTATGCACGCGGAGGGGAGACGCAAGCCACCGAGCAAGCCTTCTTGCAGGCGCGGGTGCTCTATCCGCTCTCACCCGAAGTGCTCTTCCGTTATATGCAAGAATCCCTCTTGCCGGCATACCGCTTCACGTTGAGTCAACGCCTCTTGCGTAATTATCTGACTGACGATCCGAAGAACGCCCGCGCCAAACGGATGGCGGAGCGTATCGACGTGTTGAGTGCGGCGTATGCCGAGTTCAACGCGTTGACGGCTCGCATAAGGGAGAAGCAGGCGACGACGGCGGACGTCTGTGCGCTTGCGGAGGTGTGCGAGGCGTTGGGGATGGTGAAGGGGGCAAAGGAGTATTGGCGACAAGTGGCGGAGGCTCCGGATTTGACAGCGCAAGAGGCGCGGGATGGTTGCCTCGCGTTGCAACGGCTGAACGACTCCAAGACGGCGATGGCACTCCTGCTCCGGGTTCCCAAAAACGTCTGGGAAACCTTCTCGGAGCGCGACCTCATTCTCTGCTCGGCACTGGCGCAGACGCACGCCGAGCCAGAACTGGCACTGGAGTTGCTCCAAGTGGCGGTGGCGAAGGCTCCGCAGTCGGGCTTGGTGTGGCTAAATATTGGCTTGTACTACTACAGCATGGACGAAGGGGCACGCGCCTATGACGCCATGCGCCAAGCGGTTCAGTTCGGCGCGGCACCGTTGATTCAATCCGATAGCACCGTGGCGACAATCTTCATGCAACTGATGAACCGGTATGCCCCAACGAAAGGAGCGAGGCTATGATTCGCGTGGTATTCATGGGCTCGGCAGATCTTTCGGCAACAATGCTGGAACGGCTTGCGCGTGAGCATGACACCGTCCAAGTGGTTGGGTGCGTTACCCAGCCGGACAAACCTGCCGGGCGCGGGAAGCGGTTGACGCCCTGTGCATGCAAGGTCTTTGCCAACGCCGTGGGCATCCCGTGCCTAACGCCCGAACGCGTGAACACGCCGGAGAGCTTAGCACGCATTGCGGCGTGGTTGCCGGACGCGATCGTCGTGGTCGCCTACGGACAGTTCCTGAGTCGGCGACTCCTCGACATCCCGACGCTTGGGTGCATCAATATTCACCTCTCACTGCTTCCGCGCTTCCGTGGCGCATCGCCCATTCACGCTGCGCTTCTGGCAGGAGACCGCGTAACCGGTGCCTCCGCCATGCTTATGGACGAGGGGATGGACTCGGGCCCCGTGCTAATGACCAAAGAGACGCCGATTCGCGACGACGACACCCTCGAAACCCTTCACGACCGCCTTGCGGATCTGGGTGCGGAGTTGCTCGTTGAGGTGCTCCCGCTCTGGGCATTTTTCCACGTGAAGGCAACACCCCAGGATCCCGCCAAGGTTACGACCGCCTACAAAATCAAGAAGTCCGATGGCGTGCTTCGGTGGGAGGATCCTACGGCGTTGAACTTGCGGAAGTTGCGCGCCTACACGCCTTGGCCCTCGTGCTTCACGTCTATGCCGGAGGGTTGCAAGGAACAAGGTAAGCGACTCAAGATTCTCTCGGCAGAGCGTGGCGACCTCCCCGCCGGAGCGGAAGACGCCTTGCCCGGAACAATCCTCGCCGTCGACAAACACGGCTTACTCGTGCGGACGGGCGACGGCGCGTTACGCATCACGGAAGTGCAGTCCGAAGGGGGCAAGCCCATGAGCGTTCAAGCGTGGCTCTGCGGGCACACCATAACGCCGGGCGAGCGGTTTCTCTCGCCCACTGCAGAGTCGCCGAAACTCAACGCCGGCACCACGGCGAAACAATAGGAGCTTAGGAAAGATGAGCGAACATCAACGCCAGATTCTCGTTATCGGGCACCGCAATCCGGACACCGACTCCATCGTCTCGGCAATCGCGCACGCCTCTCTGAAGCGTCAGCAAGGGTTCACGCGGTGCATGCCGGCGCGTGCCGGTCGCCTGACGCCCCAGACCGAATACGTCCTGCGACGCTTTGGTGTGGAGCCTCCGACCTTCATTCCGGATATGCTTCCGAAGGTGGCGTACTTCCTGCCCGAAGCCGGGGAGGAGACGCCGATCACCGTCCAGTCCAATACCGCGCTCTGGGATGCGCTGGAGCTGATGGATCGCCACCACCTGCCCGCCATCCCGGTGGTGAACGAGCAGGGCATTTATGAGGCGTTCCTCTCGCACAACACCTTCACCGAGAACATCGTCCACAAGGCAGACCCCCACCGCAAGGCGATTATCCCAACCAGTATCCGCCTCCTCATTAAGACCCTGCGCGCCCAACCGCTCCTGACGTTCGATGGCGACACGGTGGTAAAGAGCCGCCTCCTCGTGGCTGGTTCCACCAAGGAAGCCTTCGAGCAGGTGCTCAAAACCGAACTTCCGACCAACGCCATCGCGCTCGTCGAGAACCGCGCCTCCATCCTTGAGCTCTGCATCCGCTACAAGGTGCGTGCGATCGTCATGACCGGCGGTGCGCCCCTGCCCAAGGAGATGTTCGAGAAAGCCAACGCGGCGGGCATATCCGTCCTGATTTCGCCCTACGACATCGCCAGCACCGTCTACCTCACGCTCTACTCCATGCCCGTGAGCGCGATGGCAACCGATGCCGTCCGCGCCGTTGGTCTGAACGACCCCGTGCGCGACGTGCTCCCCGCCGTGCAAGCCTCCCCCACCCGCTCGCTCCCGGTGGTAGACGCCGAAGGCAAAGTGGTGGGCATCATCAATGAGCGCGACCTCTATAAACGCCCGAATGTCGACGTCATCATGGTCGACCACAACGAGCTTTCCCTCGGCGTTGAAGGTCTCGACCAATTCCACATTATAGAGATCATCGACCACCACAAGCTCGGCAATTTCCCCACGCACGAACCCATCACCTTTATTAACCGCGTAGTCGGCTCCACCGCCACGGTGATTGCCTGCCTCTACCAAGAGCAGAAAGCCACCCTGACTCCCGCCATCGCCGGATTGCTTCTCTCCGCGATCATCACCGACACCCTAGCCTTGCAGTCCCCCACCACGACTGACGTCGACCGCACCATGGCGGAGTATCTCTCCGGTTTGCTGAACCTCGACGTCGCCGCCTTGGCGCACGACATCTTCTCGCACGCCTCCCGCTTGACCGACCTCTCCATCGAGAAGATCCTCGAGTTGGATACGAAGCAATACAACGAAGACGGCGTCTCCTTCGCGGTCTCCCAGATCGAAACCGGCACCTCGGACGAACTCAAGGGTCGCATCCCCGAGCTCCTCGCCGCTCTCAAGAGCCGGTGCAAGGCAGAGAAGCTCTTCTTCTCCGCCCTGATGGTTACGGACATTACCGCGCTCAACTCCGTCCTCCTCGTCGCTGGAGACCCCCGCTTCATCGCCAAGATTCCCTTCCCGAAGATGGGGCGCGACAACGTCTTCCTCTGCAAGGGCATCCTCTCGCGCAAGAAGCAACTCCTCCCCCTCCTGCTCGAACAACTTTCCGGACTTCTTGGAGTGCGCTAGATGGTCGTTACCGTTGCCGAACCGCATGGGATGTGCTCGGGCGTTGCCCGCGCCCTGCGGATCGCCGAGCAAGCTCTCGCCGAGCATCCGGGCGAAGTGCTCTGGTGCTTCCATGAAATCGTGCACAACGCCCACGTGGTGGCGAAGCTCCGCGAGCAAGGCGTCGTCTTCGTGGACGACATCGCGCTTATCCCCGATGGCGGGCGCGTGCTTTTCTCGGCGCACGGCGTGAGCCCACGGATTCGCCAAGAGGCTACCGAGCGCGGGCTGGAAGTCATCGACGCCACTTGCCCTTTCGTTGCGAAGGTTCACGCCGAAGCCCGCGCCTTTGCCGAAGAAGGGCTCCCGATTGTACTCGTGGGGCATAAGCAGCACGACGAAGTGGTCGGCATCTGCGGTGAAGCTCCGGGCAAGATCCTCGTAATTGAAAGCGAAGCCGACGTCAAAGCCCTGCGACACTTCGTCCCTTTCGGTGCCACGCTTGCCTTGCTCAGCCAGACCACCGTCAGCCAAGAGATGCTTGAAGCGCGCGAGATGGATTTAATTGGCGCCGGCTTCAGACTCCGGCACCCCAAGAATCAGGACATCTGCTACGCCACGCAGGAACGCCAAGACGCCGTGCGCAAATTGGCAAGGCAGGTCGACAAGATCCTCGTGCTCGGCTCCAAGACCTCCTCCAACTCCAAGCGTCTCGTCGAGGTTGCGCGAAGCGTGGCTTGCCCGGCGAGCCTCATTGAATCGCCCGAGGCGTTCACTCCAGCACTCGTCCGAGACGTCAAACACCTCGGCGTCACCTCCGGAGCCTCCACGCCCGAACCCCTCCTTGCCGAGCTTCTCCAGAAAATCGCGGAGGTTTCTCCATGAATGAACAGGAACGCCTGGAGCAAGTGCGCCTTGCCCACCAACAAGGTCAATCCCTGCACTTGGCTCTCCTCGACAAGATGCCCAGCGCGGAGAGTATCGCGCAGGTTGCCAAGCAGTTCAATATGTTGAGCAACCCAACCCGCCTCAAGATTCTCTGGATGCTCTGCCACTGTTGCGAGTGCGTCTCCAAGATTTCCGAGATGTCGGGCATGAGCGCGGCGGCGGTTTCGCACCACCTGCAAATGCTCCGCCGTGCGCAGCTCATCGTCAGCCACCGCCACGGCAAGGAGATTCATTACACCTTAGCCGACACCCCCGAGGCAGAACACCTGCACCTCGCCATCGACATGCTCTTCGCGCTACGCTGTCCGCTCAAGTAACGCGCCCAAGAATCGCGAGGGCACCCGAAAAGGTGCCCCCGCATTTTAGTTTCTTCACTTCATCGCGCGAAGCGCATTCAAGACCGCGAGGAGTGCCACCCCCACATCGGCAAAGACTGCCAGCCAGAGTGTCGTAAATCCAAAGACGCTCAGCCCCAGCACCACCACTTTCACGCTAATCGCAAACGCAATGTTCTCTCGCGCCAGGAAGAGCGTGCGCCGAGCCACTCGGATAGCTTCTGCCACCTTCCCCGGTTCGTCGGTCATAATCACCGCATCCGCCGCCTCGATCGCCGCATCGCTCCCGATGCCGCCCATGGCAATTCCCACATCCGCCCGCGCCAAGACAGGGGCATCGTTAATCCCGTCTCCCACGAAGGCAAGGGTCGCACCCGGGGCGCGTTGGTGGAGCGCGTGCAGGAGAGCTTCCACGCGCTCGACCTTATCCGTCGGGAGCAAACGCGCATGGACGGCGTCGAAGTGAAGCTTATCGGCAACGCGTCGCGTCGCCTCTTCTCGGTCGCCCGAAAGCAAGACCAGTTCATCCACGCCCAAGGCGCGAAGGGCGTCAACCGCTTCCACCGTCCCCGCCTTAAGCGAATCTTCCGCCAGAAGCGTCCCGGCATAACGCGCCTCAAGTGCGACATGGATCACCGTGCCACTCTCCGGCAAACCCTCCGGCACCTGAATGCCCTCGCGCTCCAAGAGTCGCAGGTTGCCCACCAGCACGCGCTTCCCATCCACCTTCACCCGCACGCCATACCCAGCAAGCTCTTCGGCTTCCGTAATCCGCTCCGAAGAAACCGCCTTCCCGAAGGCTCGCAGGACGGCTCGCGCCAGCGGGTGATTCGATATGCTCTCGGCGTGCGCAGCAAGGTCAAGCAACGCCTCCTTCTCCATGAGCGCGGGATGAATCTCCGTAATGGCGAAGGAGCCTTGCGTCAGCGTCCCCGTCTTATCAAAGACGACGCTCCGAATTTCGGCGAGCTGGTCAAGCGTCTTCCCGCCCTTAATCAAGATTCCCCGACGCGACGCCGCGCCCATCCCCGCGAAGAAGGTAAGCGGCACAGAAATCACCAGCGCACATGGGCAGGAAATCACGAGGAAGTTGAGGGCGCGATAGACCCACACCCCGAAGGTGCCCATCCCCAAGAGCGGAGGCACCACCGCCAACGCCAACGCACCCAGCGTCACAATCGGCGTATACACTCGCGCAAACCGCGTAATGAACGCCTCGGTTTTTGCCTTCCGTGCCCCAGCTTCTTCCATCATCGCCAAGATCTTCGAAAGCGTCGATTCATGGAAGGGGCGATCGGCGCGGAGCGTCAGGCGACCGGTGAGATTGATAGCTCCGCTCAAGACGCCTTCGCCCGGCTCAACATGGCGAGGAAGCGATTCGCCTGTGAGTGCTGCGCAGTCCAATGTCGACTCGCCCTCCAAGACCGTGCCGTCCAGCGGGATCCGCTCCCCGGGGAAGACAAGGAACGTCTCGCCCGCCTCCACCGTGCGCGGGCAAACCTCCTGCGCCTCGCCTCCGCGAAGGACGCGCACGCTCTCCGGGCGGATCGCCAGCAATCCGGCAATCCGCTTTTTGGAACGCGCCACCGCGTGCGCCTGAAAGGTTTCGCCAATTTGCCAGAAGAGCATCACCGCTGCGCCTTCCGCCCAATCGCCCAAAGCGAACGCGCCCAGCGTCGCCACCGTCATCAGGAAGTTCTCATCGAAGATGTGCCCACGGAAGAGATTCGCGCCGGCATGACGCACCACGCCCAACCCAACGTATCCATAGACAAAGAGGAAGAGCAGCGTTGACCCCGTGGCGTCGCTCCCAAAGTGTCGCCACAGCATCCCCACCACAAAGAGCACAACCGCTATGCCAAGCTTCCACGCCGGGAGCCCCTCCTCTTCCTCCTCGGAAGGGGTCTTTTGCGCTTTTCCGCATCCGCACGAACAGGGTGCCATTGTTGCCTCCAGAATCAAGAACAATTAAACGCTCGTTTGAATGAACAGGACATAAGATACCACTTTTTCCTCTGCCGTCAAGGAAATTTTCCAAAACGCGCCTCCCGCAAATCGCCCCTTCCAGCAAAACATCTTGATTCTGAGAGGGTTGTGCGGAATCTGACAAAATCGCGTCTTTTTCGTCGAAAAATCGCCCTTTTTGTACTCGGGAATCCTCTAAACCCATAACTCGTTGCCGGGCAAGGAGAAAACAGGATTGCGGGCAACCCCTCCGGGCGTCCAAAATGGGAAAGCCTACAGCCGAGGGCATTTCGAGGTCGCACCGCGTTTGGGTCGATCGCGGTGCGGAGACGAGGTCGCTCCGCCTCGCGTTTCCCCTCAACCCGGTTCGCGTCTCCGGGTCGGACGGTTCGCAAAAAAGTCGGAGTCGCCCCAAACACTCAAGAGAGTATTTGATTGTTCAAAAAGAAACCCCGCCGAGATTTCGGCGGGGGAAGGCGGCTTATTCGGGGATGGTGATGCCAGGGAGGCGGGCATGGCGGACGCGCCGAGCGAGCGTCTCAAAGCCCGAGCGATTTCCGCGGGCGAGGTCGATTTGGTGCAGGCGCAAAAGAGCCTTCTGCATCCAGGCGAGTCCGAGGTCGGAGTAGACCTCCTTACCGGAAAGCACGGTATAGATAAGGCGCATATACTGATCGGCTGCGGCGTCGCGCAGGTTCTTCTTTTCGAGCGACCGCCCGATCTTAAAGGTGCACCCTAAGGCTGTATCCGGATCATTGTCCAACCGCTTTAGGGCTTCTTGGTAGGAGGCGATCGCTTGGTCGTAACGTTCCAGGACGTCGGCAGCGGTCATCATCAGGCAGTCGCCCTTTCGGATGAAGGCTTCGGCAACCCATGGCGCATCGGGTGCCTTGCTTAAGAGAGGCTCAAGAATCTCCAGAGCCTCACCATGCCGGGCAAGCTCAATCAAAGCCTCGGCTTGCAAGAAGCGAGCCTCGGGCAGAAGTTCAAACTTCGGCGCAACCTGCGCGAGGCGTTCGCCGATAACAACCGCCTGCGCGAAGTTCTTGCCCTGATAAGCGGCACGCACCGCGAAGTAGAGCGCGTGCGGAGCGCGGGGGTCTTGGTTCCACTTTTCGGCAAAGGTGGCGAAGCCGACTTGCGCCGCATCGTAGTCGCCAACGTTGAAATCGCTCTTCGCGATCCAGAGAATCACGTCCGGGATGCGCGGAGAAGTGGGATACGCGGAGAGATACGTCTGCGCCAATTGACGCGCCTTCGTGTCGTCGCCCAAGCCGTAAAGGCAGAGCACCAGGAAGAAACGCGCTTCCGACGCCACTTCGAGGCTCTGCGCCTGCTGGAGTTCGGAAAAGGCTTCCTGCGCTTTGGCGAGATTGCCCGCTTCGTAGTAGGCACGCCCACGCTCAAGGCTAACCTGTTCCTTATGGGAAGCATCGTGAATCTCGGGAAGCGACTGCGTAAAGAGCGCGACCGCTTCGACGAACCGCCTCTCCGCGCTTAGGAGTGCTCCTGCACGCATCACGGCGATGAAGCGATCCTCCTCCGTGGCTCCAGAATCGTCGCGCACAGCGAGATAATTCCGACGCGCCTCCTCCGGTTTCTTATCGGCTTCCAGCGCACGCGCCAAGCGCAGTTGCACTTCCGGCGAAGTTTGCTCAGCCAAAACCTGCTTGTAGAGTTCGCACGCTTGGGCGGACTTCTTCGCGGTCATGGCAGCATCGGCAGCTTCAAGGAGCAGGGCACGACGTTGCGAGGCGTCCTGCTCTTGGGCAGAAGCACGGAGGAAGAGATCGAGAGCGTCCTCGGGACGGTTCACCGCAAGCATCACGCGAGCTCGCCCAAGGAGGACGCGACTGCGCAGGGCGGGTTCGTCATAGTTCGCAATGTATTGGTCGTACTCCTTGAGCGCGTCTTCCGGTCGGTTCAAGCGGTAAAGGGCTTCGGCGATTTGCAGGCGGATGCTTGGAGCTTCCGTCGCGGAAGGGTTGAGCGAAACGGCGTCTTGAAGGAGCGTGATCCCCTCCTCTGCCGTGGCAGGGTCTTTACAGAGAATTTCCCCGAGAGCTACCGAGGCTTGTCTGCGCAGGGATTCCTCCCGCGCCACACTAAGAGCTTGGCGGGCGTGCGCCTGACGCGCCTCGGGCGTCGTGTCCAGTTCCATCGCCGCGAGGGCGAGACGCGCCTCAATCGCAGTGGAGAGTCCCTTCTGCGCGAGCACCTCCTCAAGGCATTTCACGGCGGAGGCGCGTTCATCGGTTTCGGCAAAGACGCGAGGCAGAGCCAAGGCGCAATCGAGGAAGACGCCCCCGCGGGAAGCCTCTTCGGCAGCCTTCAAGAGAGCCGAACGCGATTGCCGGTTGGGGAAGTGTTGCACCCAGAGCCGTGCATTCTCTGCCCGCACGCGCTCCTTTGCTCCGCGAGCGGAGTCCACCTCGGCGAACCGCTCGGCGGCGCGAACCTTCTTCCCGAGCGCGAGATCAGCGCGAAGGGCGAGACGCAGTGCCGCCACGCCCCACTCGTTTTGCAGAGAGGGATGCGCCGAGGCGTAGGTTTGCTCCACCTTCGCATAGTCCTTCATGCCGTCGTATGCCGTCAGCTGATAGGCGAGGCGATGGTCGGCAGAGAGGTCGGGACACGCCTCAACCTGCTTTAACGCCTCCGCCCAGTTGCCCTTCGAGAGTGCCGTGCGGATGAGCACTTCCTGAGCGCGGGTGCGCTCTTCGGTGGAGATGCCGAGTCGATTCAACACCGCTCGCGTCATGCGCTCGGCGAGGGAGAGGTTGCCATCTTCCGCTGCCATCTCTGCCATCGGCAGGAGCGAGGTCTCCTCCGCGTGTGCGAAGCGTGCGCCCAAGAGGAGCGTTAGCACGAGGACGAGGGTTGGCTTGACGCGCCAACGTTTGAAGCAGAGGAATGCCACCACACAGAAGAAGATGAGCACGCACGGCGCACCGAACACGCCCTCCCCGAAACGCAAGTACGCCGAGGCGAAAGGTTGCGCGGTGATGGGCAAGCGCGTGGGGAACGCCTCCGTGTCGGACGTCCGCCCCACGGCGTCGATAGCAAGGTTGCACCCGCCATTCGTGGAGCGCACCATAGGCACGCCCGTTTCGATGCACCGGAGGATGGCTTGCCGGGCGTGTTGCGCGGTCTCGGGCGAAGGCGCGTACCAGGCGTCGTTACTCATATTGACCAGAATCTCCGCTCCGGCGAGGACGGACTCCCGCGCCACCCCGGCGACGGTATCTTCAAAGCAGATGAGTGGCCCCACCCGCAAACCCGAAGGCGTGGTGATGACGGCGCAGGCGGTGGCGGGGGTAAGGCTCGTCCCGGTTGGCGCAAAACGTTGCAGGGCGGGGAAGAGTTTGTCGCCGGGGATATACTCGCCGAAGGGCACAAGGTGGCGTTTCCCATAAACCTGCGCGGTATCGAGTCCCTGTTCAGTAAAGAGGAGCGCGGCATTCCAAAGAGCTTTGGTCTTTGCCTCTTCGTAGACGCCACCGACGAGGAGCGGGGTAGAGGCAGTGGCGGCGAGGTGTTTAAGGTTCACCCGCGCCACTCCATAGTAGGGGTAAAGCCCTCCGGAGGCGGAGCTTTCCGGCCAGAGCCAGAGGTCGGGCTTGATCAACGCGAGGAGTTCTGCCTTTTCGGCTCCGGCTTGCCAAAGCGGTTTGAAGGGCTTGCCGGT
>CAVDHG010000017.1:14634-15990 GCA_963608725.1 Agathobacter rectalis
CCATTCACCGCCACTAGCAAAGCACTGACAAGCGCGACTCCGCCAACGGAAGCCAGTTGCGCCACGGGGAGGTAAGCTTGCGTGGTGGCAAGTCCCAACGGATTCCAGGCAAAACCGCTAAAGAGATTGGAGCGGAGGCACTCCATCGCCGCCCAGCCGATGGGGTCAAGGAGCGTAACGAGGACGATGCGCCCGAAAGCGTGGGAGCCGAGGCGGTGCCACAAGGTGGCACTCCACGCCGAAAAGGCTCCTATAAAGAGCGCAAGGACTGCGCTTAGCCCCAGCCATGCGGGGATAACAAGAGGCCAAGGGCCGCCATTATCGGTAAGGCGAAGCATCCAGATGAGTTGGACGCTCCACGAGATAAAGCCGGTTAGGCACCCCAGCCACCACGCACGGCGCACGGCGCAATGGCGCGTTAGCAGGAGAAGGGGCACCAATGCGAGCCATGCGCAAGAACTTTGCAGGAAGGGTTCCCAGATCGAAGAGAGCGCACAGGCACTGAACACCGCCGCGCCGATGGATAACCAGATTCTCATTTCGTCTCCTCCCGCTTCGCGATTGTCAACGTTGTGTGCCCTTGCCCGAAGTCCGGGTAGACCGCGAGGATGTGTGGGTAGTGTCGCTTCAGCTCCGCGAGCTTCTGCGGGGCATCCGCATCGGGTTTCAGGTCGGGATAGTGCAGGGCAAAGGTGTAGCCACTCCACGCCGCCAACCGCGGGAGTGCCTCCGGATTCCACGCCTGAGGCTTCGAGAAGGGACCCATCTCGAGTCCTTTCGGAACGGACAGCCCGGCTTCAACGGCGAGATAGAGATCCTGCGTCCAAACCGTCTTCTCCCCCATCTCCCGCGCCCAGGTGCGCAACTGCTTCCCGGCGTGGCGGAGCGTCAGGAGTTCGGGTTCCGCTTTCCACCGCACCCAGAAGCGGTCTTGCCCCAGAACGAACCAGTCCTGCGCAATCGGCGACCCGGCGCACGTCAGCAGGAGTGCCAGAAGAGGAAGCGCGGGGAGGAGAAGACGACGGAAAGACGGTTCCGGCACGCTGGCAATGCCGATTGCGACAGCCATCGCCATGGGCAGAAGCGCAGGAATCTGATAATCGTCGTAAGGTACCGGCGCAAGGAGATGGACGAGGAAGAGTGCACCCGCGCAGAGGAGCCACAGCTCGGCACAGTCGCCGGAGCGGTGCGCCTTGGCGCGATGCATGAATCCGTTCAGAAAGAGTAGAAGTCCGCAAAGCACCAGCACGGGGTTGAACCGCAGGACTCGCGCCACGCATCCAAGGCGACCAAACAAGCCCATGCTCTCCCGCGCCGTATGGAAGGCTTGCGCTTCGAGGAGTGCCTCCGGGCAAG
>CAVDHG010000018.1:0-15629 GCA_963608725.1 Agathobacter rectalis
CCCCTGCCCCACCATCCGCCCGGATGGTTTTCCCGTTTTCGGGGTGGGGAATTCGCCTTTTTGGAGGTGCCGAGTTTGACAAAACCGACCCCAAAACGCCCCCTAAACGCCCTCTTTCGCTTTTTGAATCTTGCATAGGTTGTTGAATCTGTGGTATATTCACCTTATCTGCTTTGCCACAGTTCACCCTTCGGGGAAGGCAATACAACCTCGACGACAGCCTTAAAGCCGAACAGGCTTTGCCACAGTTCACCCTTCGGGGAAGGCAATACACATTGGTACAAAATTTGACACTCCAGACGGCTTTGCCACAGTTCACCCTTCGGGGAAGGCAATACTTCGCCACTGTAATACAGCGTCCCAAAGCTGCTTTGCCACAGTTCACCCTTCGGGGAAGGCAATACTCAATGTCGTCTACTTCCACCTCTATGAAGGCTTTGCCACAGTTCACCCTTCGGGGAAGGCAATACCGGGAACGGTGATTCAGTGGGGCGCAATATGCTTTGCCACAGTTCACCCTTCGGGGAAGGCAATACGGAGCGTGGCGAACTCCACCGCGTAGCCGTGCTTTGCCACAGTTCACCCTTCGGGGAAGGCAATACACATTAACATTACCGGGGCGATATTCCAAGCTTTGCCACAGTTCACCCTTCGGGGAAGGCAATACAACCGGCGCGGGTGAAGTTGCGGGAAACTGCTTTGCCACAGTTCACCCTTCGGGGAAGGCAATACGATAACGGAACGCGCCGCGACTATCACCAAGCTTTGCCACAGTTCACCCTTCGGGGAAGGCAATACCTGAACGCGCCCTACGTTGCGCCGGGTACGGCTTTGCCACAGTTCACCCTTCGGGGAAGGCAATACGCAACTGCTTTTGAAGAGTTAACGCCAGTTGCTTTGCCACAGTTCACCCTTCGGGGAAGGCAATACTTAATAAGATTCGCCTGGGCGGACATCTCAGCTTTGCCACAGTTCACCCTTCGGGGAAGGCAATACCACCCGCGCCCATGCCCAGCTCCGCCACGCGCTTTGCCACAGTTCACCCTTCGGGGAAGGCAATACGTATCTACAGGACGCCGTCGCGAATGCTTTGCTTTGCCACAGTTCACCCTTCGGGGAAGGCAATACGAGGGCTTGTATGATAGGCTCTCGCGCTGGGCTTTGCCACAGTTCACCCTTCGGGGAAGGCAATACGAACGGCTCGGGCGATATACGCTGGGACAAGCTTTGCCACAGTTCACCCTTCGGGGAAGGCAATACGATCGGCTACTTCACGCTGATGCGCCGTAGGCTTTGCCACAGTTCACCCTTCGGGGAAGGCAATACAACATTTGGAGAATGTAGATGGCGGTGGGGGCTTTGCCACAGTTCACCCTTCGGGGAAGGCAATACCGGTCATGCCTTTAGGAATCATTCCCCCAGGCTTTGCCACAGTTCACCCTTCGGGGAAGGCAATACCGGATATTTTCACGGCAACCGCGCCGACGCGCTTTGCCACAGTTCACCCTTCGGGGAAGGCAATACTCGTTACGCGGTGTCGCCTTCTCCTGCGCAGCTTTGCCACAGTTCACCCTTCGGGGAAGGCAATACGCGCCCCCGGCGAGGTCGCCGGGGGCGCGTATTGCCTTCCGAGCAGAAGTAGAAATTGCGCGCAGAGAGAAGGGGTTTGGGGCGGGGCGGGAAATGCGGTATAATGGTGGGCGTTTTGTTTCCGGTCGGTGCCGGTTCAGGCAAGGAAGTACGCTTTATGGACAAAAAAGACGCCCCGAAGAGTTCGCTCGATGCGCTCGTTTCGCTCTGCAAACGGCGCGGATTCATCTTTCAAAGCTCCGAAATCTATGGGGGCTTCGCCGGGTTCTGGGATTACGGTCCGCTCGGGTGCGAACTCAAGCGCAATATTAAAGAAAGCTGGTGGCGGTATACCGTTCGGAACCGAGAAGACGTCGAAGGGCTTGACGCCTCTATCATCCTCCACCCGGCAGTCTGGAAAGCCTCCGGGCACCTAGACACCTTCTCCGACCCCATGAGTATGTGTAAGGGCAACTGCCGGAAGCTCATGCGCGCCGATCAGATTTGGGACATCTTTGGAGAGTCCGCCATCAAGGAAGCGTTGGAGCCCCTGGTGGGGGACGCGGGCAAGATCGCCTCCTGGTGCAAGGGCAAGGGCAAGAGCGTCGCGCCCGGGTTGTACACCGTCCAGCATCCGGAGCACCTGGAGGTGCTCTTCGAGACGTTAAAGGGCGTTGGCGACGTGCAGGAGCTCTTCATCCTGCTCGCGACGCCCCCGGGGGAGGCACCCGCGCTTCCGTGTCCGAACTGTGGCGGCGTGATGACCGAGCCTCGCCCCTTCAACCTGATGTTTAAGACGGTCGTCGGCCCCGTCGACGACCCCTCGAACGTTGCCTATCTGCGCCCGGAAACGGCGCAAGCCATCTTCGCCGACTTCCCGAGCGTGATGGTCTCGAGTCGGCAAATGCCCCCCTTCGGGATTGGGCAGATCGGCAAGAGCTTCCGCAATGAGGTTACGCCGCGTAACTACATCTTCCGTTCGCGGGAGTTTGAGCAGATGGAGCTGGAGTTCTTCATCAAGCCGGACGAGGCGGTGGAGTTGCTTTGCGGGCACGTGGCACCCCTCACGCCCGATACCGATCTCTCCACGCCTCAGCCCGATTGGGGCTGGGAGTGCTGGCACAAGTACTGGGTGGAGCAACGCAAGCAGTGGCTCGTGGCGAACGGTTTGCCCGAAAGCTCCTTCGTGGAGTACTGGCAGAAGCCCGACGAGCTTGCCCACTATGCGCGGGCGTGCGTAGACATCGAATACCGTTTCCCCTTTGGCGTGCAGGAGCTTGAGGGCATCGCGGCGCGTTCGGACTTCGACCTCTCGCGCCATCAGGAGCACTCGGGGAAGAACCTGGAAGTCTTCGACGAACCGCTGAAGCTGGCAGTGAAGAACCTCTCCGACGCCGAGCGGGATGCCTTTAGGGCAAAGACCGTCTCGGCATGGGAAGCGCGGGGCAAGAGCGCGGAGGCGGCGAACGCCTTCCTCGATCGGCTCTTCGAGGGCAAATATATTCCGCACGTTATCGAGCCTTCGGCAGGCGTTGACCGCATGGCTCTTGCTATGCTCTGCAATGCCTACGAAGAGCAGAAGCTCACGGATGAAAAGGGCAAGGAAGACGTCCGCACCGTCCTGCACCTCGCGCCGGCGATTGCGCCCGTGAAGGTGGCAGTCTTCCCGCTGGTGAAGAATCGCCCGGAGCTGTATGCCCTGGCGCGGGACATCTTTAAGCGGTTGCAGCGGCGTTATAATTGCTTCTGGGATGAAACGGGCGCGATCGGGCGCAGGTACCGGAGGCAGGACGAAATCGGCACGCCCTTCTGCGTGACGGTGGACTTCGACACGTTGGAGAAAGACGGCTCGGTGACACTGCGCGACCGCGATACCATGGCGCAGGAGCGTATCAGCGTGGACGCGCTCATCGCGAAGCTCGACGCGCTCATGCTTTAAGGACTCCAACGCTCGGCGCGTTTACCGCTTGGCAGACTCGTAAGCCCCCGGTTTGGGGTTTTCCCGGCGGGTGTGGTAGACTGTTTTCTTTTTAGGAAAGGATACATGATGTTCGAACTCAATCCGGCGTTGCGGGGGCGTTCCCTGCTGAATATCCGCTCGCTCAGCGACGCAGAGCTTTCCTACATGGTTGATTTGGCGATGGCGTTGAAGGCGCGTCGCAAAGCTGGGGTGCGCGGAGAGCTCCTGCGCCGTAGGAACATCGCGCTCATCTTCGAGAAGAGCTCCACCCGCACGCGCAACTCGGCAGTGGTGGCAGCGCGGGACGAAGGCGGAGACGCCGAGTTCCTCACCGGGCATGACACGCACTTCGGCGTGAAGGAATCGGTTGCCGATTCGGCGCGAGTGCTGGGGAGGCTCTTCGATGGGATCCTCTTCCGCGGATTTGCGCAGAGCACGGTGGAGACGCTGGCGGCGCGTTCGGGCGTGCCGGTCTGGAACGGGTTGACCGATGAGAGCCACCCCACGCAGTTTCTGGCAGATATGATGACCATGCGCGAAGCCTTCGGGGACGTTCGCGGTAAAACGCTCGCTTACGTGGGCGACGGGCGCAACAACGTTGCCAATACGTTGATGCTCGGGTGCGCCAAGGCGGGAGTTAACTTCGTGAACGTTACGCCGCGGGAACTTTTCCCGGCGGAGGATCTGGTGGAGGAAGCTCGCGCCATCGCCTCGAAGAACGGGTGCACCATCCGCGTGGAGACCGAGCCCAAGGCAGGGGTCAAGGGCGCGAACGTGCTCTATACCGACGTCTGGGTGAGCATGGGCGAGGAAGACAAGAAGGCGGAACGGCTCAACCTGTTGCGCCCCTACCAAATTAATATGCCTCTGTGCGACGCCACGGGAAATCTGGGCGGAGAGCTGATCTTCCTGCACTGCTTGCCGGCATTTCACGACCGCAACACGGAAGTCTCCAAGGACACGGGAGCTTTGGAAGTTACTGACGACGTCTTCGAAGCCGCCTTCTCGAAGGTCTTTGACGAAGCCGAGAACCGGATGCACACGATTAAGGCGTTGTACGTCTCGGCACTGTGCACGGAAGCCGGGTTCTAGTCCTGCGCCTAACCTATGGGCACGCGCACGCCACAGGTGAAATCCAAGAAGGGCGTGTTGCGCCCCGCTGGCGAGCTAAGGCGCATTGCGCGGGCGTTGGAGGCGGAGGCTGGGAAGGTGCGTGCACCCGTCATGGATCTCATGGCGGCGCAAACGCACGACCCCTTTCGCATCCTGGTCGGCACCCTGCTCTCGGCGCGAACGAAGGATGCGGTAACCGCCGGCGCAATTGAGCGGCTCTTCAAGGAAGCCCCGACCGCCTCGGCATTGGGTGCGCTCCCGCTCTCCCGCATTGAGAAGCTGATTTTCCCCGTTGGGTTCTACCACGCCAAGGCGCGCCATCTCAAAGCCCTGCCGGGCGCACTCGATACCCTCTTCGGCGGAGAGATCCCGCACACGGTCGAGGAGCTGACATCCTTGCCGGGGGTGGGGCGCAAGACGGCAAACCTCGTGGTGGCGTTGGCGTTCGGGCTTCCGGCAATCTGCGTGGATACACACGTCCACCGCATTAACAACCGCTTAGGGATTGTGCGCACGAGCACGCCCGCCGAGACCGAGATGGCGTTGCGGGCAGGATTGCCCGAAGCTCTCTGGATTCCTTGGAACAGGCTATTCGTCTCCTTCGGGCAGACGCTCTGCAAGCCCGTGCACCCCGCGTGCGAGCGGTGCCCCGTGAAGGCGTTCTGCGCGGAGGCGAGGAGTTGAGCGTGGGAGCTTTGCCCCTCTATTTAATTGTAAGCCAGCATTTCCCGGTGGCAGGGACGTGGCGAGGCTCCTTTGTGGCAGACTTCGCGGAGGCAGTGCGCCGGGCGGGGCGATTCGATGTGCGCGTGCTCGTGCCGGGAGCGGGGGAGGATGAGGTGCAAGGCGGGATCCCCGTCTATCGCTTTCGGCGGGTTGCGCTCCGGAGTGCCATCGCGCCCTTCCTCTTTCGGAAGCGCAACCGGGCGATCTTTCTGCGTAAGCTCGCGGAGGTGGGGATTGCGCCCGCGCAGGTGGCGGTCTGCCACGCGCATGGGGTCTTTATGGGGGACTACGCGCTCGCGCTAAAGGCGGAGAACCCCGGCGTGCTCACGGCGTTGCACCACCACGACCTAGCGTCCTTCGGGTTGATGCTCGGCGTGTTGCGACACTGCTGGCTCAATCGGCGGCTGCTCTACCCTTCCTTGCTCGCGCTCCACAATGCGCTGGACGTGCACGTCTTCGTCAGCTCACTCGCCGAGCAGTCCTTTCGGGCGACGCCGGATGGGAGCTGGAGCGTCTTTAAGCCGTACCGCGCTGTCCTGCGTGGGCTTGCGGGTTTGCCTTCGCCGCAGGTGCGCCGAGCGATCGTCCTGCCCAACGGGGTAGACCGCTCGCGCTTTCACCCGCCGGAAGCTCGGCGCACGGGGTCGCCCTTCACGATTGGTTTTGTGGGGAATCTCATCCCCGAGAAGGATCCGCTTACGCTCTTAGAGGCGGTGGCGGGCGTGCGCTCGGATTTGCCCGAGGGCTGGCAATTGCTCCTGATGGGAACGGGCTCGGAGTTCGGGGCGTGCGTGCGCTTCATCCGCCGGCACCGTCTTGAGGGGAACGTCCGCTTCGTGCCGGAGAGAGCGCACACGCAGATGCCCGGCTTCTACGCTTTGCTGGATCTGCTGGTGGTGCCCTCGATCTTCGAGGCGTTCGGCTGCGTTTACGCGGAGGCGGGGGCGTGCGGGGTGCCGTTCATCGGGTGCCTCGGTCAGGGCTTGAGCGATTGGGTGGGAGCGACGTCGCCCGCGCTGGTTCCTCCGCGAGACCCGCAGGCTTTGGGGGCGCGGATTGTGCAGTTCCTCCGCGAGCCGTGGTCGCCACCTGAGCCTCCCGACATCGCGCAAGCGGTGCCCCGCTTTCTGGATGAGCTGATGGCGGAGGAGCGGAAATGAAAACCTTCGTTATCAACTTGGATAGCGCGAAGGAGAGGCTCCGGGCAACGGCGCAGGAGTTAGAACGCCTCGGGCTAGACTTTGAGCGCGTGCCGGGAGTCGACGGGAGGCGTCTGCCCCGGGAGGTGGTGCGGCGCGAAGTCTGCGCTTGGCGGTTCGTGCTGTGCAATGCGCGGCGTATACAACTGCCGGAAGTGGGGTGCGCCTTGGCGAATCGGGCAGTGTGGGAACGGGTTGCCGAGAGCGCGGAGCCGTTCACGCTCGTGCTGGAAGATGACGTTGTGGCAGAGTCCGCCGAGCGGTGTCGCGACGCGTTGCAGTATGTCGAAGCGCATGGCGACCCCGAGAAGGCGCAGGTCTGGCTCTTGGTGGGGTGCCCGGTGGCGAAAAGCGTGGAGCAAAAGGGGGCGGGAGAGTATCCGGTTGTGGAGGGTGCGTCTTGCGCCTCGGCGTATGTCTTGACGCGCCCGGCAGCGCGAAGGCTCGCGAAGGCGAATACGCCGATCGTCGCGTTGTGCGATTCGTGGGCGCGGTGGCAGGCTTGCGGGGTGGCGGTTAAGTGGTTGGTGCCGTTCGTCTTTCGGGCGCGGGAGAGTGTTTCGCAGATCGGGTGGGAGGCTCCAAGGCGGGCGCGGTGGGGGTGGTATCGGGGGCTTTGGCGCGTGCGCCATGCGTTCGGGGTGTGGGTTGACCGTTGGCTCTTGCGCCACGAGCAGGGAAAGGAGCCGTGATGCGGGGGACTGGCGAGCTGTGGTAGACTATTGGCAAATACGGAGCGAGGACTATGGCAGAACCTGTGAAGGGCTTACAGCTTAGCGATTTCTTCTCGGAGGCAGACGTTGTCTTCGACCAAACGGTGCGGTCGCCGTATCATGTCGTCTCGACGTTGACCAAGCTCCTGCTCGACAATCACTTCCCCGCCCTGCCTCTGGCACCCGTGGTGGAGGCGGTGATGCGTCGGGAGCGGACGGCTCCGACGGTGGTGGGCGATGGCGTGGCGATGCCTCATGCGCGGCTGGAGGGAATCGATCGCCCCTGCTTGGCGCTTGGAATCTATCCGGCAGGGTTGCCGACGGAGGAGGGTAAGCCGTTAAAGCTCGTCTTCCTGCTCCTTGTCCCAGAGAATCAGCCGGGGCGTTACCTGCAGGTGTTGCGGATGCTTGCCCAGGCTTTGCACGAACCCGGTGCCGTGGAGAAGCTGGCTTCGGCTCGCGACGCGGAGGAGGTTGCCCACATCTTGCGCCGGAGCGAACTCAAGCTCCCCAACTACGTCTGCGCCGGAGACCTGATGGCTCCCGCGCCGGAAGCCCTGCGGGCAGCCGAGCCCCTCTCCGATGCGCTTGAGCGGTTTATGTCGACTGACGCGCAACGCGCCGAGTTGCCGATTGTGGATGACGCCGGGAGGCTTACCGGCGTGGTAGACACGCAGGCTCTCTTGGGGTGCTTCGTGCCCAAGGGCTTCCGTAAGCTCTTCCCGATGCGGACGGCGGACGCAACGGACGCCACCATGGCGCACCTCGCCGAGAAGCTGAACGAGGCGCATCGAATCCGCGTGTGCGAGGTGATGAATACCAACGTCTGCACCTGCTTGGCGGACACCCCGGCGCGAGAGATCGCCGCGGACTTGGCAGAGCGCAACGCCCCCGCGTGCTACGTGCTGGACAGCGATGGGCGGCTCATCGGCGAAATCAGTTTGTCGCGCTTCTTCCGGCGAATCCTCCGAGACTAATATGCGAGCCAAGCCCTGGAAGCGTGCGGTGGCGTTAGGGGAAGCCCCGTGGCGGTGGTTGCGCTTTTGGACGCCCTCGGAGGGCGAGACCTTCCGCATGGGGCGAACGGTGTTCATCTGCGCGCTGGTCGGCGTGCTGGTCGGGTTGATGGCGATCTGGTTCTTCTCCATGATCGAGTGGGTGCGCGTGTACACCTTGGAAGCCTTCGGCAAGATCACCTTTCCTGTCGCCGCCGGGGAGCCGGTGCTTGTGCACGCGCCGGACATCCGCTACACCTTGCTCGATCGGCTATGGTCGGGCGGGACTGTCCTGGGGCTGAACATTCCCTCGCTGGGGGCGATCTTGGCGGGTCTAATCCGCTTTCTCCTGCCGGGGCTGGGCGCACTGCTTGCTTGCCTCATCGCTCGGCGGTTCGCGCCCTCAGCCTCGGGGCACGGCACGGACACCGCCATCGCCGCCTACCACCACTCTGCCACGCGCCTGCCCATAGCCGTGGCACCCGTGAAGGTGATGGCGTCTTCGCTAGTTATCGGCACGGGTGGCTCCGCCGGCGCGGAGGGACCCATCACGCAGATCGGCGCGGTGTGCGGGACGTTCGTGGCGCGAGTCCTGCACCTCTCTGCCTATGAGCGGCGCGTCTTGCTCGCAGCAGGCATGGCGGCAGGTATTGGCGCGATCTTCCGTTCGCCCATGGCTGGTGCCCTCTTCGCTGCCGAAGTGCTCTACCGCGGTTTCGACCTCGAGGGCGACGTGCTCATCCCCTCCATGGTTGCCTCTACGATTGCGTACATGACGTATGCTTGCGTCTTCGGTTGGGCACCCGTCTTCTCCACCCCGGGGGAGGTCTTCGATTCGCCCGTCAAGTTCCTCTGCTTTGCTGCCCTTGCCTTCTTGATCGCCGCGGCGGTGCGCTTCAACATCCTCTTCTTCCGTCAGACGGAGATTGTCTTCCGGCGGTTGCGCACGCGCTACTGGGTCAAACCCCTCCTCGGCGGTCTGCTCGTCGGGGCAATCGGTCTCTTCTTCCCGCAGATTCTCTCCTCCGGCTACGGCTACATCCAGGAGACGCTCCGGGGCAACGCCACCGTCTTCTCCTCCACTTACTTTAATGGAGGCGTGGCGGTAGCGGGCGTGCTCTTCCTCCTCGGCGTACTCAAAGCAATCTCGACATCCTTCACGGTCGGCTCCGGAGGCGCGGGTGGCGTGTTGGGTCCCTCGCTCTTCTGCGGAGCGATGTTCGGCGCGAGCGTGGGGGCGTTCTTCCACGTGCTCTTCCCCGCGTTGGAGATTTCGGTGGCGAACTTCGCCATGCTGGGGATGGCGGGTTACCTCACGGCGGCGGTGCGGACGCCTCTGGCGGCGATCCTCATGGTGAGTGAGTTCACGGGCAATCACTATCTCCTGCTCCCGGCGATGTGGGTCTGCGGTCTTTCCTTCTTGCTTACCCCTGGCTGGACGCTCTATAAGAGCCAAGTGCGCGACCGCGACTCCTCGCCCGTGCACCGCCACCGTCATGGCGAGCTTCGCCACGAGCGTGCCCTCCGCACGATGCGGACGCTCAAGCGCAAGAAGAACAAAGGGAAGCACACCCCCTCGGAGACTTGCCGATGACCTCCTTACCTCCTGAATTGGCGGAAGAAATCCGCACGCGTGTCTTTGGCGAGGGCTTCATCCGCCTTACGCAGTCGCTGACTCGGGAGGGCGCGCCCTTCCGCATCTCCCTTCGCCCCGTCCGCCTCAAGGGCGAGCTCTACTTCCAAGCCGAGATGGAAGACAACGGCAACACGCAGGTGCGCAACCTCGCCGAGGGTGCCGCCCGGAAAGGGTTAGAGCAGATCCTCCAACAGCCGGGCAAGCGCGACCTCCATCTCGTTACGCGCTCGGGCGACCTGCACGTCCGTATCACCAAGAAGGGGCGTCCGCTGATCGCCCGGGGCAAACCCAAGCCCTCCGCTTCCCCGGTCAGCCCCCAGCCCGAGCCGACGCACGACCACGCCAAGAAGCAACCCCTCACCGCCTTCGACGCCACCTCGCTCCTGCGCGTCTTGGGTTTGGCAGACGACCGCGGAGCCATCAAGCCCTCCATGCGTGGCAAGTACGACCAGGTCAACGCCCTCTTGCGCGCCGTCGAGCCGCTCCTCCCCGAAACGCCCCCGAGCACCTTCTCCGTGGTGGACTGCGGGTGCGGCAAGGCATACTTAACGCTCGCTCTGCACCAATACCTCTCCCTCGCCAAGGGCTGGCAAGGCGTCCGCATCCTCGGGATCGACCGCAATGCGAGCGTCATTGAATCCGCCCAAGCCATGGCGCAAGCCTTAGGCGTTGGCGACGCCGTTACCTTCCAAACCTGCGCCCTCGCGGAGATGGATTGGTCGAAGCTCTCCCCGGATCTCGTGATGAGCCTTCACGCCTGCGACACCGCAACGGACGATGCCCTCATCGCCGCCGTCAAGACGAACGCCTCGCGTATCCTCTGCGTGCCCTGTTGCCAGCACGAACTTCACCACGCCCTCTCCGGTGGCGGCCCCATGCGTGCGCTCCTGCGCCACGGCATCTTGCGCGAACGCCTCGCCGACCTCTTGACCGACACCTTCCGCGCCCAGGTGCTCCGCATCTGCGGGTACCGCACGCGGGTGATGGAATTCGTCTCCCCCGAAGCCACCGGGCGCAACATCCTCCTGCGTGCCGAGCGCGGGTTGCGCCCCGGGTTGAGCGAAGCCCTCGCCGAGTACCACAGCCTCTGCGCCTTCTGGGGCGTGGAGCCTTACATCGGGCGCGAGCTGGGCATCGCCTCCGCGCAAACGCCAGAGCCGTAAGAATCCCTGTCTACTGGAGGACGCAACGCGTGCTCGCTCCGCTCACCTTTTAACGCCCCCGAGCCTAGCACGTGTTAAAATAACGTGTAGAACGCACCATCATGAAGATACGCCGGCAAGAACAGGACAACGTCCGCCCCATTGTCATCTCCGTGGGCATCAATGTGATGCTCTTTGGTGCGTTGAGTTTGCTCTCCTTCAGCGGTTGCCACTCCGTCCCCAAGGAGGAGATCATCCCGATGGAGTTCTTGGTCGTTACGGAGGAGAACGCCGCCGACCGCCTTGCCGAGGAGCCCAACGACGTCGCTGAGCCCGAGGAACCCGAGCCCGAGCCTCTGCCGACTCCTGCGCCCGAACCCCTCCCTCCTCCGCCCCCGGTGCCGGATCCCGACCCCATGCCTCCTCCCAAACCCGAGCCTCCCAAGCCGAAGACGCCTGAGAAGCCCAAGCCTACTCCCGAGAAGAAGCCCGCCGAGAAGGAAGCGACCAAGAAGTCCGAGAAGAAGAAGCCCGTGGTCATCAAGAAGGGCGAACGCGTCGGTCCCCTCACGCAGGGCAAGAAGGATCGCACCAAAGCCCCCACCCAAAAGGCGCTCTCTGCCGACGAAATTCGCAAAGCCCTTGCCGCGGGTGCTCGCCCCGGCAACAAGAACCAGACGCCTCCCAACGAAGCCTCCCGGTGCTACGGCATCATCGAGCGCGTCTTCCGCGAGCAGTGCGAGCGTTTCGGACTCGAGACTTCCCCCACGGGCAAGCCCCCCGTCCTGAAAGTTGCCTTCGGCACCGGTGGCTCCGTCCGCTCCATTTCCCTCGCCCAAAGCTCCGGCGACAAAGCCTTTGATAGTCAAGTCCTGCAAGCGTGCCGACAAGTCCGGCGCGTCGAAGGGCTTTCTACTTCCTTCCTCGCCTCTTACCGCACGGTGGAGCTCCGCCTCAACGTTCACTAAAGGGACATCTCGCCATGAAGTTCAAACCCGCCCTCCTGCTCTTTGCGCTCTGCGCCTCTGCGATGCTCTGCGCCCAAAAAGCCGCCTTATATATAGGAAGCGACTGGTGCTCTGCCGATGAATCCTACCGGCGCGTCTGGGAAGATATGGATTTCCGCATCGAGGCTGGCATTCCCCTCTTCACGGTTGACGAGCCGAACGTCGTTACCGATTCCGTTAAGCAGACCTGGGAGAAGCAAAAGGACGTCCGCTGGGAGGCAGATCGCATTCCTGCCTTCGCCTACTTCGATGCGAAAGGGCGGTGCGTCCTCTTCCGTCAGGGTCTCCCCCTCTGCTCGGAGAAGGTCGCGAAGACCCAGCTCCTCAACCTCTTGCGCCAAGGCAAGGCGCGTGCCGAGCGCATCGACTCCCTCCTCGCCCGCAAGACTGCCGATGGCGCGGGCGAAGTCCTCTCGCACGTCATCCCCGAGCTGGGGTTGCGCCGTTCCCGCGAAGCGAAGGGAATGAAGGACGCCTGGGATCTTCTGAAGCAGGTCGACCCCAACGACGCCTCCGGCTGGGACTTCGCCCTAACCTTCGATCCCGCCGGTGAGCCTGCCGACAAGGTTCGCTCCTTCCGGGACGCCAAGGACGTCTCCGGCTTCGAGAACTACATCCGCTCCCTCGAATCCAAACCGCAAACTCACCTCTCCACCAATCAGAAGCAAGGGCTTGCCCTCTTGCGTTACGCCTTCTGGAGGCGCGACGCTGCGAAGGCGGACGAGATGAAAGCCCTCTTGCGCAACGTGCTTGCCATGGATTCCACCACGCACTTCGGCAAGGCGGCGCAGGGGCTTCTTTGCCTCGCGGGGGAAGGCCCCGTTGCCATCCCCTACGGCTGGTTCCCGAAGGACGCCCCGAAAGCCGGCAACCAAACATGGGAGATTAAAGTCGGCATTGCTAAAACCCTCACGCGCCCCGGTCGCTACGCCCTAACCCTCAACCGCAAGACCGGGCAAGGCAACATGACAGTCCACGGGCTGTGCATTGGTGGGCGCACCTACCAAGCGAACGGCGAGAGCCTAGCCCCCGGCTCCTCGGCGGAGATCCCCTTTGAATACCGCGAGGGCGACGTCCTGGAGCTTCTGCTCGCCGTCTCCTTCGACAATCCCAAGAACGAGCGTGGCGCACTCAGCCTGCGCGAAATCCTCCCGCCCCGCGTCGAAGCCGAGGGCAAGCGCATCCAGAAGCTGGGCAACATCCTCTCGAAGCTCCAGAAGTCCAAGAAACCCGTCGCCGCCTATGCCGCCCATGTGCTCCCCGAGGAGGAGGTCGAGGCAATCTCCAAGCTCCCGGGCGGGACGGCGTTTCTCCGCGCCTTCTTCAAGAACACCGAGTGGATGGAAGACTTCTTCGGCTCGGGCGACCCCACGAATTCCTGGGGCGTGGCACTCCGCGCCTTGGACGAGCTGGCGTATCGCTACGATCTCAATAACCCCGTGTGGCGTCGCCTTGCCACCGCTCTCGCCCTCAACGCCGAAGCCGATCCCACGGAGTCGGTGCGCATGTTCCGCTTCATGCGCGAGCAATCCAAGCGGGGCGGACTCTGGAAGGGTTTTAACGATTTGCGTTGCGACCAATTCCGACTCACCGCAATCCCCACGCACGGCGCCGCCGAGAGCCTCGAAGACCTCGCTTCCACGCACAACGTCCCCCCTCGCCGTTATGGCGGGACGTGCTGGACGTGCTCCTACCGCCTTCACAACTTCTTCGGCGATTCCATCCATGGGCGCGACTACTACCCGCCGTGGGATCACGCCTACGTGCGCCACCAAGCCTCCCGCCTCGTCGGGGGCGTCTGCGGTGCCCTCAGCTCCTACGGTGCCGCCGCCGCCCGCGCTCACGGCGTCCCCTCCTTCACCTGCGGGCAGCCCGCGCACTGCGCTTACGTCCTCTGGTCTCCCTCCGAAGAACGCTACCTCCTCTGCTACAACGTCAACCCCTTCTCCGGTCTGCACTTCCCCATGTGGCGCGATTGCCGGACCTTCCCCTACGCCGACTTCTCGGCAGACGTCTTTTCGCAACCTCAGCGCAAGGCGTTTCTCCGCGCCTTCTGGAAGGCGGAGGTGGAGCGTATGAACTCGACCGTCTCCCTCACCACCGGCAAGATGACCCACTCCGTCTGGGAATGGCGTGGAAGAGTTCTCCCCACCGAGACCGCCTCCCTCACCAAGCTCGGCGAGGAAACGGACGTTAAGGAGATCGTTCCCCGGTGGCAGGGGCGTGCCGATTGGCTCTATCACGAGTGGAAGGGCACCTTCGACATCCCGCACACCGTCGACGCCGACTTCATGCTCACCAGCGATGACGGCGCGCTCCTCATGCTCGACGGCAAGGACGTCGCCGGCAAGGATGGTCTCCACGGCAATATCGGCAGAGGCTCCCGTCAAACGCTCACCGCCGGCAAGCACCCCTTCACCCTGCGCTTCTTCAACGCCAATGGCGGCTGCGTGGTCAACCTCACCATGAAGGCTCGCGACCGCTTTAACCCCGCCCTCGTTGATGCCTACGCCAAAGCCGTCGCAGCTTGCCCGCTCAACTACGAAGCCTATCGCGCCTGGGGGCAACTCCTCTCCGACTCCGAAGCTGTCCCCGCCCAGGCTTTCGAAGCCTACACGCAAGCCGTTGCCTCGGGTCTGCGCGACCACCTGTGGGTGGCGTGGAAGCTGATCAACCCCGTCCTCCCGGCATACGGGAAGGTGGCAGGCAAGCCCGCCCTCGTTGCCCTGCTCGCCAAGTTGCACGGTGCCCTGCCCCAGAGCACGAAGCCAACCGCCGAATTCTGCAACTTCGCTTCCATCCTCGACGATCACGCCAAGCTCTTGGACAAGGATACCGACTCCCTCTTCGCCCTCTTCTCTGCCGCGCTCAACGCGCAGTATGGCACGCCCAACGCCTTCGGCGTCGTTATGCGCTGGGGTGGCTCGCAGTTCCTCGCCAAGACCGATACCGCCACGCGCATGGTCTCCGCCATCGAAGACCTCCTCAAGGCGAAGGGCAACGGCGATAACGCCATCGGCAAGTACATTAATAACGCCATTCTCGAAGCGTCGAAAGCCGACAACATGGACGCCTTCAACGCGTTGTGCGACTTGCAGGAACGCCTCAATCCGCCCCGCAAAGCCTACACCTTCCCGAAGGAGGTCGCGCAGTTGCCTCTCCTCTCGGCGAACGCCCTCCTGCGTACTTCCTCCACGTCGTCTTGGGATCACCCCGAGAGCTACCGCGCCGTCCTCGACGGTCTTGCCCCCGCGCACAACTTCCACACCGGCAAGGAGGAAGCACCTTGGGCGGAAGTCCGCCTTCCGGGCATGGCGATGGTCTCGGCGGTTTACATTCTCAACCGCGACAACAACGTCAGGCGCATCCTCAATTCCGACATCGAGGTCTCCGAGGATGGGAAGACGTGGAAGAAGGTTGGCTCGATTGAGGACGTTCGCAAGGATTACACCTTCACCTTTGAACCGGTGAAGGCGCAGCGCGTCCGTGTGGTTCTCCACCCGCAAGGTGGCGGAAAGGACTTCTTGCACCTGCGCAAGATTGCCGTCTTCGGCAAGAAGCTCTACTAA
>CAVDHG010000019.1:0-1387 GCA_963608725.1 Agathobacter rectalis
GCACCTGTTACCCTGCGCGAACGTGGGAATTTGACCCCTCCACACCTTGCGCGAACGTGGGAACGTTTGCTACAGTAGGGGCAAACAAGCCACGAAAGGGGCACCGCATGACCTTTAGGCGCAAGCTCTACGACCGACTTCTCCACTGGAAGCACTCCCGCGGAGGAAAGACCGCACTCCTCATCGAGGGGGCGCGACGCGTGGGGAAGAGTTATGTTGTCTCCGAATTTGCACGGCGCGAATACAAGAGCGCGGTTGTCATCGACTTCTCCAGTCCGCCCCCCCTGACGCTCTCTGCCATCCTCGAGAACCCGCACGACCTTGACGGGCTCTTTAATCGGATCTCCCTAGAGTGCCATACCCGGCTCTATCGGCGGGAGTCGCTCATTGTCTTTGACGAGGTTCAGCTCTGCCCGAAGGCGAGGCAACTCATCAAGCACCTCGTGGCGGACGGACGGTATGACTACATCGAGACGGGTTCGCTCATCACGCTCAAGACGAGCATGGAGGGGATCCTGATTCCCTCGGAGGAAGAGCGCGTAACGATGAACCCGATGGACTTCGACGAGTTCTGCTGGGCGATGGGAGAGAGCGTTACGCCGGAGTTTGTGCGGGAGTGCTTTGAGAAGCGGAAGCCGTTGGGTGCGCTGCTCAAGCCGGTGATGGCGCGGTATTGCGAGTATCTCTGCGTGGGGGGAATGCCCCAAGCGGTCGCCGAGTATGCCCAAACGCGGGATATTGCGAGCGCAGACATCGTCAAGCGCGACATTCTGAAGCTCTACCGCGACGACATCTCGAAGTTTGCCGGGAGCCACGCGGCGAAGGTGCGCAGTCTCTTCGACCAGATTCCCGGACAGCTGACGAAGAAGGAGAAGCGGTATTCGCTCGCAAGCCTTGGGAAGTCGAGCCGGATGCGGGAGTATGAGGACGCCTTTGCGTGGCTCGCCGATGCCCGAGTGGTGAATCCTTGTTACAACGCCACCGATCCCTCCGTCGGGATGGCGTTATCCTCGGACTTCGCCACCCTGAAGCTCTATATGGGGGACACGGGATTGCTCATGACGCTTGCGCTGGGAGATGAGAGCGCAACGGCAGGAGATCTCTATAGAGCAGTCTTCACCGGAGACGTTGCCTTCAACCGGGGCATGGTGGCAGAGAACGCCGTTGCGCAAAGTCTGGTGCAGGCAGGGCGATCGCTCTTCTTCTACTCGCGGAGGAACCCGGAGACCCACCGGAGCGAGATGGAGGTTGACTTTCTCATCCGGCGCGAGGGGAAGATCTGCCCGCTGGAAGTCAAGAGCGGGAAATACCAGAACCACGCCTCCCTCGACAAGTTCTGCAAGAAGTTTAAGGGTAGGCTGGGGCAACCCTGCATCCTCTACACGAA
>CAVDHG010000019.1:1479-11262 GCA_963608725.1 Agathobacter rectalis
GGGGACAGGGTTGGGGGAGGGATGGTATACTATCCTATTATGAAAAAGACTATACTCTTAGGTGCCCTGTGGGGCGACATCTGTGGTGTGCCGTACGAATTCCGTCCCGAGCGGGATGCCTCGAAGATCAACCTCGCCCATCGCCTCCAAACCTTCTCGGACGATTCGGTGCTCACCCTCGCGGTGGCGAAAGCCATCCTCGAGAAACGCCCCTACGCCGAGACCATCGCCGAGCTGGCACAGGCGTACCCGCATTGCGGATTCGGCGGGCGGTTCTTCACCAACTGGATCGTCCGCAAGGAGTACGCGCCCTACGGCAGTTTCGGGAACGGGTCAGCCATGCGCGTCTCCCCGGTGGGCTGGGCGTTCAACACGGTTGAGGACGTTTTGCGCGAGGCGGAGGAGTCGGCAGTCTGCACGCACGACCACCCGAAGGGAATCGCAGAGGCTCAAGCGGTTGCGCTCGCGGTCTTCCTTGCCCGGAAGGGTCAGGACAAAGATACCATCCGCGCAGAGCTGGAGGAGCGGTTCGGGTATGCGCTGACCTTCGAACTCGAGGAGGTGCGGGCGGAAGTGGAGGAGGTGGGCTTCGACGAGACGTGGCGAGCTGTCCCGCCCGCGCTAAGCGTCTTCCTGGCGACGGAAAGCTTTGAGGAATGTTTGCGCGAAGCGATCGCCCTGGGGGGAGACGCCGACACGCAAGCGTGCATAGCCTGCTCGGTGGCAGAGGCGTATTACGGCGTGCCGGAGGGGGTGCGTGCGCGGGTGCAGGCAAAGCTCGATGACCGGCTGAACCGGATTCTCGATGGCTTCTCGGCGCGGTTCGGAACCGAGACGGAGTAGCAGGGGGCGGGAAGGCAATGGCGAGCGCGGCGTACCTGCTCTGCTTCGCGGTGGTGGTGGTGTGGGGGGTAACCTTCACGTTGACGAAGCAACTGCTCGTGGAGATGCCACCCATGCAGATCCTGGCGGTGCGGTTTCTACTGGGTTATGGGGCGTTGTGGGTGCTGGTGCCCCGGAGGCTCGCGTGGCAGGGGCTGGGGGAAGAGTGGCGGATGGCACTGGCGGGGGTGCTGGGGGTTACGCTCTACTTCATGCTGGAAAACTTGGCACTGGCGCACGGGGGCGCGGGGATGGTCTCGGTCTTCGTCTGCACGTCGCCGGTGTTGACCGCGCTTCTTCCTCACTTGGTGGGGCACGGGAAGCGGTTGCGCGTGGGGTACTGGTGCGGATTCTTGCTGGCGGTGGCAGGGCTGGTCTTAACGTTGGTGCGCGAGGGCGGGGTGGAGATCCCGTGGCAGGCGGCGGGGTTGGCACTGCTGGGGGCGTGCGCATGGGCACTCTATACGCTCCTCCCGCTCCGGTTGCCCCCTCGCGGAGGGAAGGAGGCACTGCTGGCAACGAGGCGGATGTTCTTCTGGGGGCTGGTTTCGATGGCTCCGCTCTGCTTTCTGGAGCCGGCGCGATGGAGCGTGCACCCGCTCATGGAGGGGCACAACCTCTGGCGACTGCTCGCTCTCGGGTGCGTGGCAGGGGCGTGCGGTTACGCGGCGTGGAATATCTGCGTGGCGCGGTTGGGGAGTTTAAGGGCGGCACTCTTCCTTTATATTGTGCCTGTAGCGGGGGTGTTGACGGCTTGGCTCTTCCTGGGCGAAGTGCTCACGGGGCGGGTGCTCTTAGGCGTGGTTTTGACGTTGGCGGGGGTGGCACTCTCCTCCTTCTCCGCCCGGAAAGCGTAAGGAAAGGGGCGCAAGGATGACGCAGGTGCAGGTGGTAACCTATGGGAGCTTGCCTAAGCCCTATAAGGTGGCAGTGCTCAGGCAGGTGGCGAAGCTTTGCGTAGCGCAGGCGCAGGCGTGGAGCAAGCCGGAAAGGGCATGGCGAGAAGTGGTGGTGCACCTGGTGCGGGACGCGCAGAGTGCGGAGGTTAACCGCGCTATCCTAGGGCACGAAGGGGCAACGGACGTTATCACGCAGGCTTACGACGCCTTGCCGGGGGAGGAGCCGGGGCTGGTGGGCGAGCTGTTCGTTAATCTCGATCAGGCACTGCGCGTCTCGGCTCAGCTGGGGCGCACCACGCCCGAAGAGGAAGCCGCGCTCTACATTGCGCACGGTTGCGACCACCTGACGGGCGCGGACGACGCCACGCCGGAGATGCGTCGGGCGATGCGCCGGCGGGACTTGCGCTGGATGCGCCGGGCGTTGGAGGGCGCACGCGCCGGGCGGGTGTGCTAGAATAGCGGGCGTTACCCTAAGCGCAGGATGGTAGACGATGACACTGCAAGATCTCCAAGAAGAACACGCCCAATCTCTCAAAGCCCTCGCCGAGGCGAGCGACAGCGGTGCGCTGGATGCACTCCGGGTTAAGTACCTGGGGCGGACGGGGTTGATTCCCGGATACGTCAAGCAGATGAAGGATGTGCCGGCGGAGGAACGCCCGGCGTTCGGGAAGGCGTTGGGGGCTTGGCGGAGCGCGTTTGAGGAGGAGCTTGCGAAGCGCACGGTGGCGTTGAAGGCGAGCGAGGGGGTGAAGGCGTCTTTCGATGTGTCGCTCCCCGGGCGGTGGCACGCCGAGGGCGTGATGCACCCGGTCTCCCGCGTGATTGAAGAGACGGCGGAGATCTTCCACCGTTTGGGTTTCACGGTAGCCGACGGACCGGACATCGAAACGAAGTTCAACAACTTTACCGCGCTTAACACCGCTCCGCACCACCCCTCGATGGATCCGAGCGACACCTTTTGGTTCGACGCCGAGACCGTGCTCCGCACGCAGACCAGCCCGGTGCAGATCCGCACGATGCTGGAGAACCCGCCGCCGGTGCGCATTATCAACCCCGGGCGGTGCTATCGGCGCGACACCACGGACGCGACGCACTCGGCGAACTTCCACCAGATCGAGGGGCTGTACGTCGACACGCGCCCCGTCTCGCTCGCCGACTTGAAGAGCACGCTCGCTTACTTCGCCCGCGCCATGATGGGCGAGGGGATCGGCGTGCGCTTCAGGCCGCACTTCTTCCCCTTCACGGAGCCGAGCGTGGAAGTCGATTTCACCTGCCACGTGTGCAAAGGGAAGGGTTGCCGGGTCTGCAAGCAGAGCGGGTGGATTGAGATCGCCGGAGCCGGGATGGTCGATCCGCGGGTCTACAAGCACGTGGGCTACGACCCGGAGAAGGTCTACGGCTTTGCCTTCGGGATGGGCGTGGAGCGCATCGCGATGATTAAGTATGGAATCCCGGATATTCGCTTCCTCTATGAGAACGACATCCGGTTCCTCGGGCAAATGCGCTAAGGGAGGAACGCGATGGACGTGAAGGATTTGTTGGCGCGCCGGAGCATCCGGAAGTATACCGCCGAGGCGGTGGACGAGCAGAGCCTGCACCGGGCGTTGGAGGCGGCGATGGCAGCTCCCAGCGCGATGCACTGCGACCCTTGGCGTTTCGTGGTGATCACGGAGAAGGACGCGTTGAATGCTTTGGCGGACTGCTTGCCCTATGGGCAGATGCTTCGGCACGCGGGCGCAGGGTTTATCGTCTGCGGAGACCTGCACGCCGCGCACCGGGGCGAGCTTTCGTATCTCTTGCAGGACGTCTCGGCGGCAACGGAGAACCTTCTCCTCGCGCTCCATGCGCAGGGGCTGGGAGCGGTTTGGCTGGGGATTCACCCCACGGCTGAACGCGTGGAAGCTGTCCGGAAGGCGTTTGGGTTGCCCGAGGAGATCGTGCCGGTGGCGGCAGTCGCGGTAGGGCACCCGGCGGAACACCCGGAGGCGCGGACGCGGTATGACGCTTCGAAGGTGCACCGCAACCGCTGGACGCCGTAAATGATGCGCCGTCGCGTCGTCGCCCCGCTAGACGTCGGCGCGTTGCTGGCTTGGTACCGCGCACATAAACGGGAGATGCCGTGGCGCGGGCATCCGGATCCTTACGCCGTCTGGGTGAGCGAGATCATGCTCCAGCAGACGCAGGTCGAAACCGTTCGCCCCTACTTTGCGCGATTCCTGAAGGCGTTCCCCACGGTGGAGGCTTTGGCGCGGGCGGAGGATGAACCGCTCCTGAAGGCGTGGGAAGGGCTGGGCTACTACACGCGGGCGCGGAACCTACGCAAGGCGGCGCAGGTGGTGGTTGCCGAACACGGGGGGCGGTTGCCTCGGAAGGCGGAGGCGTTGGAGGCGTTGCCGGGGATTGGGGCGTACACCGCGGCGGCTGTGGCAAGCCTGTGTTACGCTCAGCCGGTGCCGGTGGTGGATGGCAACGTGGCGCGAGTCTTTGCCCGGCGCAACGGCATCTCGGCAGACTTCTCCAAACCGGTGGCTCGACGCGATCTGGCGCAGTGGCTCCTTCCTTATATAAAGGCGTCCGGGAATCCGGCGGACTTCAACCAGGCGATGATGGAACTAGGGGCTTTGGTCTGCCTGCCGAGGCGCGCGCAGTGTGAGGCGTGCCCTCTGAGCAAGGGGTGCTTTGCGTTTCGCGAGGGGAAACAGGGCGAGTACCCGGTGCGCTCGGGGCGTGCACCGCTCCCGTTGCGGAAGGGGCGGGTAGTCGTGGTGCGGACGCGGGGCGGGGAACTGCTCCTGCGCCGTCATGAGGGAGAGAGGCTCTTGGCGGGATTCTGGGAATTGCCGGAGCTGGCGCAGTTGCCCTTCAAGCTGGAGGGGAAGGCGCGGAAACGGTTGACCTACCATCAGACCTTCTCGCACTTCCGGTTGGAGCTGGAGGTGTGCGAGGTGCCGAAGCAGAGGAAGCGTGCGCTCCCGGCTGGGATGCAGTGGTGCGCAGAGCCGGAGTTGCTCCCGCTAACGACCGCCACGCGCAAGATTCTCGCCCGGCTCGGCGCAGGCTCCGAAGGCGCGTGATATGGTAAACTATCAGGGATAATCGGCAAGGAGTTGAACGGCGTATGGCTCGCGAGAACTGGACCTCATCCTTTGGCTTCATCCTGGCGTCCGCCGGGTCGGCAATCGGCTTGGGCAATATCTGGAAGTTCCCCTACGTTGCCGGCGAGAACGGCGGGGGGACGTTCGTGCTGGTCTACGTGCTGTGCGTGCTCTTCGTGGGGTTGCCGGTGATGTGCGCCGAGATGGTGATCGGGCGGCATACGCATCGCAACGTGATTAACGCCATGGGCAAGGTGGAGGCTCTCGCCCCCCGCTCGCCGGTGCGCTACGTGCTGAGTGCGCTTGCGCTGGCTTTGGCGGGCGTGCTCTTCTCAATGAAGGCGTGGGTGCTGGGGGTTGTCGCGATTGGGGGCGCGGTGGCGTTCGCGAGGAAGGGATTTGCCGCGTTGGGCTGGGTGTGCACGGCGGTGGCTCTGGCGATCCTCTCGTACTACGCGGTGGTGGGTGGCTGGATTGTCGACTACATCTGGCGAGCAGTCTCCGGGAGCCTCTGCCTTACGGGGGAGAGTGCAGCGCAGGCGGCACAAGCGTCGAGCGCGATCTTCGCGGATTACACCGCCGACCCATGGAGAGTCCTCATCGGCTTCTGCGTCTTCATGGCTCTTACGGGGGCGATGATCTGGAGCGGAATCCAGGCGGGGATAGAGCGCATCAGCAAAGTCTTGATGCCGCTCCTCTTCCTGCTGCTCCTGGTGGTGTTGGTGCGCGGGGTAACGTTACCCGGCGCGTGGGATGGGGTGGTCTTCCTCTTTAAGCCGACGAGTGCTGCCTTCACGCCCAAGGTGGTCTTGATGGCGCTTGGGCAAGCCTTCTTCTCGCTCTCGCTGGGCATGGCAATCACGGTAACCTACGGCTCCTACCTGCACCGCGATCAGAACATCCTCAAGGCGGCGAGCTGGGTGGGCGTGCTCGACACGTTGGCGGCTCTGCTTGCGGGGCTGGCGATCTTCCCGGCGGTCTTCGCGGTTGGGCTTAGCCCCTCGGCGGGTCCTGGGCTAATCTTCGGGGCGTTGCCCGCCACCTTCAGCGCGATGCCGTGGGGCAACTTCTGGGCGGCGTGCTTCTTCATTATGCTCTTCATCGCGGCGGTAACGAGTTCGGCTTCGCTCTTGGAGTGCGGGGCGACGGTTTTTATCGAGCGGGTGCGGCGCGGACACCAGCGGGGCTCGCGCAAGGCGGCGGTGATGTGGGGCTTTGTCCTGTGCACGGTGCTCGGGTTGCTCTCCGTCTTCTCAACGGCGAATTGGTCGTTCCTGCCGAGACTGGAGCGGGCGATGGTGGGCACCTTCGGCACGCTAAAGCTGGGCAGTTGGTTCGACACGGTGGACAACTTCGCCTCCTACTGGGTCTTGCCGTTTACCGCGCTGGGCATCACGCTCCTGGTGGGGTGGGTTTGGACGCCCCGGCGTGCCTCCCGCGAATTGCCGGCGCAGGGTGAGACGCCTCGGGCATTCCTCCTCAGCGCGTGGGGATTCCTGGTGCGGTGGATCGCGCCCATCGCGATTGTTTGCATCTTCCTTAACTCCTCCGGTCTGGTCTCCTTCGGCTCTCGCAGTGCCGACGAGCCCCCGGCAGAACAGAAGGAGCCTTGACATGACGCGCCTTGCTCTGCCTTCAGTTCTCGCGCTCCTGCTCGCCTGTTCGGCGCAGGCGGGTCTCGAACCCAAGGAGACCTACCGCTCGATCATCGACGCCAAGCCCTTCGGCGAGCTTGCCGCGAACGCCAATACCAACACCGGAGCCTTGGCAGAACAGCAGAAGCAGAAGGAAGAGCTTGCCAAGAAGTTTCGCATGTGTGGCATCACGGATATGCCCGACGGGACGCGGAAGATTGCCTTCCTCGATGAGACGAACGGCACCGTCGCCACCTACCTCCTGAGCGTCGGGGAAACGCAGAACGGCTTCACCCTCATCTCCGCCGATTACGAACGCGAGTTCGCCACCATCAGCAAGGACGGCGTAGAGTTCACCCTGGGTCTTGGCAAGGGGTTGATCGATAAACCCGCCGAGGCAGACGCCGTCCCGCTGCCTGCCATCGCCCCCGAACCGGTCGCGCTCGCCCTTGAGCCGACCCCTGCCGCGGAGAATGGCGTGCGCCCCTCTTTCCGCAAACGCCTCCTGCACCGTCAGGCTCGGCTTAAGGCTGCCGAGGAGGAGAAGGAGCAAAAACGCGTTGCCGAGGCGTCGCAGAAGGAAGCCGTGGCGCGACGCGTCCAGATTGAGCGTATTAAACAGGGGCTTGCTCCAACCCAGCCTATCGTGCTTACGGCGGAAGAGGATGCCGAGCTTGAAGCCGCCGGAGCCTTCGCTGCGCCCGCCGTGGAGACGCCCAGCACCCCCGCCCACGAGCAGGGCAACGCCCCCGCGCATCCGGAAGGACAGAAGGCGCAACCGCAGGAGGGCGAATGACCTACCCCGAGCCAACCGCCCAAGCGATCGACGAGGAAGTGGCGCGTCTGCGCCCCGCCTATGAATCCTACGCTCGCGAGCACGGCGAAGAGCCGAACGAGGCGCAACTGCGCGACTGGGCTGCAGAGAATCTCCGCGAGCGGATAATCTTGGAGCAGGATGCCTCCGAAGCGAAATGTACCGTTGAGGCACTCACGAAGCGCATCCTTGAGGGCGTCCCTGCCCCCACCATCGCAGAGGCGCGGGAGTACTTTAAGGCGCACCCGGAAGCCTTCATCGCGCCCGAGCGCGTCCATGCTCGGCACATCATCCTCCACCGCGAAGGGCACACAGCGTCCGACGCCGTCTCGACGCTTCTCAATCTCCGCGCCAAGCTCCTCTCCAACGCGCTCTCGTGGGAGGAAGCCGTCAAGCAGGTCTCGGAATGCGCCGGACAGGAGGATCTCGGTTTCTTCCCGCGGGGCGTGATGGTCGAGCCCTTCGAAGAGGCGGCGTTTGCCCTCGCGGAAGGGACGATTTCCGACGTCGTGGAGACGCCTTTCGGTTGGCATCTCATCTTTGTAGTGTCCCACCTGCCCGAGGAGCCGATGCTCTTCGAGGAGGCGCGGGAGACCGCCCTCTCGGCTTTGCGCGAGGAGCGCGAACGCCAGGCGATAGAAGCGTATGTGGATGCCCGCAAGGGAAACTTTAAGAAGCAGGAGGCAGACAATGCATAACGGATTCCGAGTTCTCATACTTTGTGCGCTGGGCGCACTTTCGGCGCATCTGCACGCGGCGTCTCCCACGCTCCCTCTTGCCGGGACGTGGCAGGTAACGCTCTCCGATGGAGCCTCCTCCGCCCTGACGCTTCCGGGCACGTTGGGCGATGCGAAGCTCGGCACCGCCGCCACGCAAGCCGTCTACGGTGCCCTCACTCCGCGCCATCAGTATATCGGCGAAGCCTCTTACACCAAGACCTTCACGGTTACGCCGGACATGACTGGCGATTACGAGCTCTTCCTCGAGCGCGTCATGTGGAAGAGCACCGCGCTCCTCGATGGCAAGCTCCTCGGCTCCTGCGACTCCCTCTCCACGCCCCACGTCTACACCCTCCCCTCCGGCTCCCTCACCCCCGGCGAGCACACCCTCACCCTCAAAGTCGATAACCGCGCCATCTTCCCTATCGGCGAGAAGGGGCATAGCTACAGCGACTCTATGCAAACGCGCTGGAACGGCGTCATCGGCGAAATTACCCTCCGCCCCGTCAACCCCTTGCGGCGCGTCCGGGTCTTCGCCCCGTGTGGCGACACCTTAACGCTCCTCCTGCCTCCGGGCGTGCCTGCAAGCGAAGTCTCCGCCACCCTTGAAGGCAAGTCCACCCAACGCCTCCCCGTCGAAGCCGGGAAAGCCGAGCTCCGCCTCCGCGCTCCCGACGTCAAACCGTGGAGCCCCGAATCCCCCAATCTCTACACCCTCGTGATGACGTGGAAGGGGCACGAGCTCCGCCAGCGCGTGGGCTTCCGTACCTTCGAGCGGAAGGGCAACCGCCTCTACCTCAATGGCTCGCCCCTCTTCATCCGGGGCAACACCGAGAACTGCCACTTCCCCCTCACCGGTTACCCCGCCACCGACAAAGCCTCCTGGCTCGCCATCTTCTCCATCATCAAAGCCGAAGGCGCGAACCAAATCCGCTGTCACTCCTGGACGCCCCCGCAAGCCGCCTTCGACGCCGCGGACGAACTCGGTCTCCTTCTCTCCCCCGAGCTGATCTGGATCGACGGCTGGATGGTGCGCGACCACAAGGACATCAAGGGCGTCGGGCGGGGCGCACCCGAGATGGACGACTTTGTCCGCCGGGAGCTCTTCCGCATTCTCGACACCTATGGTAACGCCCCCTCCTTCTTCTCCATGAGCGTCGGCAACGAGTTGGGCAGTTCGGACTTCAACCTCTTGGGCGACTGGATGAACGCCTGCAAGGCATACGATCCCCGCCATCTCTACGCCGCCTCCTCCGCCCGCCAAATCTCGAAGGGCGACGACTTCTTTGTCACCCACAACTATCCAGGCGTGGGCATGGTGCGCGAGCGTCGCCGGGAGGGCACCGATTGGGACTACGAGGATGTCTACTCCCGCACACGCGTCCCCACCATCGCCCACGAGATCGGGCAGTGGCCCGTCTTCCCCGACTTCGAACGCGAGCTCCCGAAGTATACCGGCATCCTCCGCGCTTGGAACTGGGAGAAACTCCGCGACGAGAGCGCACGCGCCGGCGTCCTGCGCTTCAACCGCGCCTACGCCCGCTCCTCGCTCCGCACGAATCTGCTGATGTATAAGGATGAGATCGAAAGCTTTATGCGCACCCCCTCCTGCGCGGGACTCCAGTTGCTGGGCATGCAGGACTACTCCGGGCAAGGCGAAGCCCTCATCGGCTGGCTCGACTCCTTCTACGACCGCAAGCCCGGAGCCGAGAGCACCGTCCCCGTCTCCTCCTTCTTCGC
>CAVDHG010000019.1:11569-15558 GCA_963608725.1 Agathobacter rectalis
GTCTACACCGACTCCCCCGCGGAGGTGCAAGCCGCCATCCGCGCCGGAAAGCGCGTCCTCTTCAACGCCGCCTCCTGCGCCAACCCCAAAGCCACCCTCCACTCCGCCTTCATCCCCGTCTACTGGGGCACCACCTGGTTCCCCGGTCAGCGCAACACCACCCTCGGCATGGTGATTCAGGATAAGAGCCGCGCCTTCGCCACCTTCCCCACGGAGGATTGGCAGGACTGGCAGTGGAAGCATCTGGTCAATGGTGGCACCACCTTCCGCCTCACCGGCACCGACCCCGCCTTCACCCCGCTGGCAATGCCGATTGTCGACTTCCACAGGCCTGCCCTCGCCGCCCTGATCTTTGAAGCGCGGGTGGACAAGGCGAGCGTGCTCGTCTCCGGCGTGGACCTCGATTCCTCCCGCCCCGAAGCGCGTCAATTGCGCCGTTCGCTCCTCGACTACGTGGCGTCCAACGCCTTCGCGCCCAAGGGTCGCATTGCTCGCCCGGCATTCGACGCCCTCTTCGCCAATCCCTCCGGTGCGCTCGCTCCTCGCCCGGCAGAATTCGCCAAAGCCGTTGCCTACTTCGAGTGCGCTGCACACTTAACGCAACGCGGGCGCGACGTCCCGTGGCGCAAGAGGCTCGACCGCGCCGAGTTGGTCTCCGGCACGTATAAGCTTGAAGGCAAAGGACTGCGCACGTGGTCGGACGCCGATGGCTCCTACTGGGTGGGCGACACCCTCGACCTCACCCTCACCGGTTGCACCCATATCCGCGGCACCCTCCTTGTCCGCTTCCGCGACCCGAACAACAATTCCCGCACCGCCCGTGGCACCTTCGATGGCGGGCGCACCTTCACCATCCCCGCGCACGCCAAGAGCCCGAGCAACCCCACCGGTTCCTACTGGCTCAAACTCCCCGTCGACATGGAGGACTTCCTCGATGGCTCCCTGCGCCTGCACATCGAAAAGACCTCCGGTCCCAACCTCATGATCGATCGCGTCGTCCTCCTGCCACACGCCGAGGGGTAACGTCCCCCTCGCTGCTTGCGGGTTCCCCGCCCAACGTGCTACGATAAACCCACCCTCCGGGAGAAAGAACATGAAACGCCTGTTTTTCCTTCTCTTCCTCTTAGGTGGCGTGGGCGGAGTCGCGCACGCGGAGTTGACCTATTTTGCCTACGACCTCTCCTCCCCCGACACCGACCCGGTTGAAGTCCCCGCATCCGACATCAAGAACGCCGAATACCGCGAAGGCTCCAAGATCCTCTTCGTCCGCGATAGCACGGTAGAGGTCCCCGGGTACATGGGCGTCTTCGAAGTAACCCAAGCGCAGGCGGAGGTGCTATGGGGAAAGGTCGCAGAGAAGCCCGTCGGATCTGCCTACAGTTATAACGGGACGGACTTCCCCGGCAATCACCGCCTGACAAACTTCCCGCGCCTCTCCTTCCCCACCCATGCGCAGTGGCGCGCCTACGCCGGAGACCCCGCCACGCCCTGCAACGTCTATAACGGAGGCAGTCCCCTCCTCCCCGTCTACCTGACGACGTGGTACTCCAATTACGATTCTAAGACCAAGGCAAACGCGCATGGCGTTCTCGACGCCTATGGCAACGTCGCCGAGTATGCGAGCGATACCATGCTCTTTTACGGCGGATACGCCAATGAGAATTGCAAGTTTGGCGACCTCTCCAACAGCATGGCGGGCGAGGGCTATGGGGGTAACGCCCAGACCAACAAGCGTCTCGGTGCCCGCTTGGTTTACACTCCGCCCGAGGAGCAGACCTATACCGTAACGCTCTCCCTCGATGGCACCGTCCTTTCCGGTTATCCGCGCACGGCGAAGGTGGGAAATGCCATAACCCTCACGCCTCCAACCCCGGCTGCCGGTTATCGTCTCGCGGGTCCCGTCATCACGCCCGAGACCATCACGAGCACCTCCTTCACCATGCCCGCGGAGAACGTCTCCTTCGCCTACACCTCCCGCGCTTACTTCGCAATCAACGTCGCGAACGGCACCGCCTCCAAGTCCGAAGCCTTCGTGGGCGACGTCCTTACCCTCTCCCCCGCCCTCCCTGCGTACCGCGCCTTCACCTCCTGGGTGCTCCCCGATAACACCACGAGCACCGAGTCCACCCTCTCCTACACCATCCCCGATTCCACCTTCACCCCCGGCTCCACGCTCACCTTCACCGCCGAGAGTCGCGCCTACCCGCGAGTCTACCTCTTTGGCGGCTCGGCGACCATCCAAGACGAAAGCGGAGAAAGCTTGGGCGCGGGCTACTACACCCCCGGCACGGTTCTCAAACTCACTGCGGACTCCTTAACGGGTTACACCTTCAAGGCGTGGGAGATCACCTCCGAGGGCGAGTCGACCACCTCCACCGACGCCTCCTACACCGTCGGCTCCTACGACTCGGCGGTTACCCTGCAAGCCACCTATGATGTTTCGGCTGACCCCGTAACGAATCCGAAAATCACGTTGATTGGCGAAGCGGTTGGATCCTCCCCGCTTGTCTCCGCCACCGCCTTCGGTTATGAAGCCCTCGCCATGGAGGAACTCACCACCGAGGGCAACACCTTCCACTACTACGGCACGCAGTTGCCAACCGGCGATTACGCCCTCCTCGACCTCGTCAGCACCAATCTCTCCTACGCCCTCTCCGTCGCGAACACCGCCGAAAACAAGACCAAGCTCCTCCCCATGAAGCGCACAACGCCCGCTTCCGGTCAGCCCTACTACGTGGGCATCTTTGAGACCACCGTCGCGCACGAGGAGTACATGCGCCCGCTCAATGAGGCGGAAGCCTTCGATTCCACCAAGACGTCCTCCATCTTCCCTGCCACAACCGATTGCGCCACGCGCTCCAACGCCACAACCTTCCTTTCGCGTCTCTCCTCCGCCTTCGGCACCACCTTCTCCCTCCCGAGCGAGGAGCAGATCAAGGGCATCACAAAGGCAGGACTTGCGGACGGCGAAATCTTCAACGGTGCCGGACACCTTAACGTCTCCGAGACTTATGGCGATAAGAACATCACTGACGGCATGGTCGTTTGCGGACGCAACTCCTCCTCAAACTATGCCTCCGCTGGGAGCGTGTCAGTTGATCCCTACGGCTTTTACGACCTCTGGGGCAACGTCGCTGAGATGTTGCAGGGAAGCTCCAACCTCTGGGGAGGCGGGTGCGACGAAATTAAACCCCAAACGTGCAACCTTGAATACGCCGGGAGCGCGTTTGGCACCAACATCCCCGGAGCCTTTCGTCCTGCCGTGGAGGTGCAAAAGAAGTTCAAGGTTACGATTGCTGGGCTGGACGAAACCTTTGAAGTGCTCCCGGGGCAGGTGATCCAGCTCGCTCCGCAGACGCGTGCTGGGTGCGCCTTCTTGGGTTGGACGGCGACCGTGGGCGAGACTTCGACCGCCGTTGATTTGGATTCCACCTCTGGGCGTTATCCTTACACGGTGGAAGCGGATGTAACGTTGACTCCGAGCTTCTCCGAAGCGGGGCAACCCGTGGAGATAACCTACGTTGGGTGTACCGGCGCGCCGACGCTCTTGCCGGGCGCATCTTGTGCCGTCTACCCCCCGGACTCCGCCTTCGGCTACGGACTAAAGACCCTAACTCTCACCCCCGCCTCCGCCGGTACGGTTGATCTTGCCGCCGGCACGATCACCCTCTCCGCCACCGCCACCGCCCCCATAACCGTAACCGCCACCTACGCCCTCCCCCGCCCCGGCTTCCTCTGGCTCCTCAAATAACCGCCCGCGACCGGGATTGGGGAGTCTCCGCACCGCGTTTGGGGTAAACGCGAACCGGGAAGAGGTCGATCGCGGTGCGGACACCCCGGTTTTTGGGTTCAAAATACACCCCTCCCTGCCCCCAAGTTATGAACATTTCGGTTTATCACCGGAAGGGGCAAGGGCTTATCGCGGAAAAGCCGTGAATCGCCTGACGAAAACTCAAGCACTTATGCAAAACCGCAGAAAAGCGTGTTCA
>CAVDHG010000020.1:0-15448 GCA_963608725.1 Agathobacter rectalis
TGAACCGAGTTTGGGGTCTGTCCGCACCGCGATTGACCCGATCGCGGTGCGGAGGCTCCCCGATCTCGGTTGCGGGAGGAGAGGTGGCAGGGGGTGGGTGGGGGAATTTGGTAAACTGAGGGGTATTATGGATTTGGCTACTTTGAAGGCGTTGTGCACACTCCATGCCACGCCAGGCGACGAAGGCGACGTCTTCCACTTTCTCGAACACCGTTGGCGCGAGCAGGGATTGGACGTTCGCCGGTTGGGGCGTTACGCCATCGTGGCTGAGCCGGCAGAACGCAAAAAAGCCGATACCATCCTCCTCGTAGCACACGCGGATAGTCCCGGCTTTATCGTTAGCGAAGTGCGTTCGGCGCAGTCCTTGGGCGTCCTTGCCCTCGGGGGCATCCACGAGCCACCAGCGACCGACCTCCTCCTCAAGACTTCCCGCGGGTTCGTCCCCGCCCACTTGGAAGCTGCGCCCGAGGGGTGGAGCCGGCATGACCCCTTAACCGTTACCCTGAGCGAGCCGTGTCCGGGCGTCCAGAAGGGCGATCGCCTGTGCTGGGCGTTCAACTGGGAAGAGACGAGCGAGCGCATCACCTCCCCCTTCCTTGACAACCGCATTGCCTGCGCATTCGTCGCCGATTGGTACGCCCGCCACGCCTCGGAGCTTGCCGACTGCAACGTCATTCTCGCCGCCACCGCGATGGAGGAAGTCAACGGCTTCGGAGCCAACGTCCTCGCCCGCAACGTCGAAGCGGATGCGGCGGTGGTGCTCGACGTTACCTACACCAATGAGAAGCAAGGGGTTGCGTTGGGCGGAGGCGCGGTGTTGACGCTCTCGGACGCCTCGGTGCTCTTCTCCGGAGCGGAGCGCGACCGCTTGCTCGCGCAGTGCCCGATGTTGCAAACCGAGGTGTACAACTTCTCGGGGACGGATGCTCGCGCCTTCCCCGCGCTCGGTGCGGTCATGCCCGTTGCGCCCGTGCTCCTGCCCACGGAGGGGAACCACTCGCCCAAAGAAGTCATCTCCAAACGCGATCTCGCCAGTTGGCACGAAGCGGTGGTGGCAGTCGCCCGCGCCCTGTGCGCGAAGGGAGGAGCGCAATGAATCCGCTTGACAATATCCACATCGTGCTCGTGGGCACGCTCTACTCGGGGAACGCCGGAAGCGTCTGCCGCGCCATGGCAAATATGGGGTTGAGGCACCTCACACTCGTCGCCCCGCGCATTCTGGATGGTTGGGACGAAGGGCGACGGCTCGCCGTGCACGCAGTAGACATTTTGGACGCCCGTCGGGAGGTTGCAACGCTTGCCGAAGCCCTTGCCGATTGCTCCGCGGTGGTGGGGACGACGGCTCGCGGTGGACTTTACCGAGCGACCGTGCAGACGCCTCGGGTGTTGGCTCCGGAGGTGCTCCGGCTTGCCTCGCACGCGCCGGTGGCGGTGGTCTTCGGGCGCGAAGACCAAGGGCTGCATAATGACGAAATCGCGCAGTGCACGCACCTCATTCGCATCCCGGTGGACGCGCACTATCAGAGCCTCAACCTCGCGCAGGCGGTGCTGATTGTGGCGTATGAACTCTTCTCGGCGACGGGTTCCTACGTCAGCCCCGTGGAGGAGGCAGTGCCCCTGGCGAGCCAAGCGATGAAGGCGGCGCTCATGGCGAAGTGGCGGAATGCCATGCTCGACATCGGCTTCATGGACGAACAGAAAGCCGACCACATGATGCAAGGCTTCCAACGCATCTTCTCGCGTGGGGTGAAGACGACGCCGGACGCCCGGATTATGCTCGGCGCAGCGCATCAAGCCAGCTGGGCAGGCAAGCACGCCCGCGGGGAGGAGACGCCACCTACCGCGCCCGTAGAAGGCGAAGGGCAGGAGGCGTAACCATGGCAGAACGGCGCGTCCACTTAATCGGCATTGGGGGCGTGGGGATGAGTGCCCTCGCGCAGGCGTTCCTCGACAAGGGTTGGCAAGTGAGCGGGTCTGACCGGCTTTGCGCCCAAGGGCATATCACGCCCGTCTTGGAGACGCTTCGAAACGAAGGGGTAACGCTCTTTGCGCAGGATGGCTCGGGCATCGCGCCGGGGATGGTGGTGATTTACTCAACGGCGATCGAGGCGGACAATCCGGATCTGGTGCGGGCGCGTGCGCTCAACTTGCGCACGCTCCACCGCAGTGAAGCTCTAGCGAAACTCGCCGAAGGGCACACGCTGATCGCGGTTACGGGGACGTGCGGGAAGTCTTCGGTTACGGCACTGCTCGGGCACTTGCTCGCGGAGTGCGGGCGCGACCCAGCCATTATCAACGGCGCGGAGATGGTGGGCGAGGAAGAGGCGGGCAGACGCGTCGGCTCCGTGCGTGCCTCGCGCTTGGCGGATGGCTTGCTCGTGGCGGAAGCGGACGAATCCGATAAGTCGCTCATGGCTCTTAATCCGAGGCACGTCATCCTCACGAACGTCTCCAGCGACCACTTCCCGAAGGCGGAAGCGGAGGAGCTCTTTCAGGCGTTCATGGGGAAGGCGAGCGGGATCGTGATTGACGCCTCAGAGTTGGAAGCGGAGGAGGTGCTCCCGAGCACAGGTTGGGAGGCGGAGTTCCGGTGGCGCGGGAAGGTGTGGCATCTGCCGATGCCCGGCGCGCACAATATCGCCAATGCGAAGGCTGCGCTGGCGATGGCTCTGGAGCTGGGGTGCAACGCGGAGGAACTGCAGGGCGCGTTGCGGACTTTCCGGGGCGTGCGGAGGCGGTTAGAACGCGTGGGGACGTGCCGCGGGGCAACCGTCATTGATGACTACGCGCACAACGTTGAGAAGCTCGCCGCGGCGTGGACGACGCTTGCCACAGCGTTCCCACTGGGCGTGTACGGCGTGTGGCGTCCGCACGGGTATGCGCCGCTGCGGAAGATGTTGGACGGACTGGCGGAGATGTTTAATCGCGTGGTGCGCCCCTGCGACCGGCTCTTCGTTCTGCCGGTATACGACGCGGGGGGAACGGCGGATCGCTCGGTAACGAGTGCGGATTTGCTTGAGCGTTTGACGTGCCCAAGCGAAGGGGTGAGCACGCTTGAAGAAGCGCAGGAGCGTCTGCGCAGTTTGGCGAAGGCGGGGTGCGCGGTGGCGACCTTCGGGGCGCGTGATCCGGGATTGGCGGAGACGGCGCACCGGCTGGCGTCGAGCGAGGAGTAGCGTATGTGGGTGGCGTATTGGGATGCGTTCCTGGACATTTGGTGCGACATGGCGCCGTGGCTCCTGGTGGGCTTCGGCGTGGCGTTCTTGTGTTCGTACTGCCTGAGTGAACGGTGGATGCGCCGGCACCTGGGGGGCGCGGGTTGGCGACCGATCGTGAAGGCGTCGATCTTCGGTTTGCCGCTGCCGATCTGCTCGTGCGGGGTGCTCCTGGTGGGGTTGGCGTTGAAGCGCAACGGGGCGCGGAAGGCACCGGTCTGCGCGTTCTTGGCGTCCACCCCGCAGTCGGGGACGGATGCGATCTTGGTGAGTCTGCCCTTGCTCGGGGGAGCGTACACGGCGTTGCGCTTCGTCGGGGCGATTCTTTCGGGTTTGGTCGCGGGGGCACTGGTGCGCCTCTTCGGCGCGAAGCGTGCGCCGGAGGTTAGTGCCGATGACCTTGGCTCGGACTGCGCGGCAGTGTGCGCTTGCCACCATCACGACCCCGACCACCCGCATCACGCCGGGGAGGAGCACCATCACGAGTTTACCGACCGGCGCACGCGGTTGCGGGAGGCGGCTTGGTATGCCTTTGTGCACCTGCCCGGAGAGGTGGCGGTGTTGCTCCTGATTGGCGTGGCGGTGGCGGCGGGGCTGATGCTCTTCCTGCCGGAAAATGTGTTGCAGGGGCTGCCCCTGCCGTTGGCGTATGCGCTGGCGGTGTTGGTGGGGCTCCCGACGTATGCCTGCTCGCTTGCCATGGTGCCGATTGCTGCCGGGCTGATCGCGGGGGGCTTAAGTCCGGGGGCGACGTTTGTCTTCCTGGCGTGTGCGCCGACGACGCATCTCGGGGCGTTGCTGGTGCTGGGCAAAGAGTTGGGCGTGCGCACGACGTTGTGCTTTGTGCTGGGCATTGTGCTGGTGGCGGTGGGGATGGGTTTACTGATTGACTTCCCCCTCGCTTCGTGGATCGCGATTCCGCCCTTTACCGGGCACGCGGAGCATGAGCACGCCGAGGGGCTCGGTTGGCTGACGCTCCTCCCGCTCGCGTGCCTCTTAGTGCACGGTTGGTGGCAGGTTACGCACGGCAAGCACGCCCACGCGCACGGCTCCGAAAAATAAAAAACCTCTGCGCGAACGCAGAGGTTAAGCTGGGGCGAAAGACGGGGCACGATCCCGCGACAACCAGATCCACAATCTGGGGCTCTACCAACTGAGCTACTTTCGCCAAAAGTGGAGGAAGGATATCAAAACCGCCGTGCACCGTCAAGGGTAAGCCTTGGGGTGGAGGGGACAAAAAAAGGGGCTTCGCACGGTTGGTGCGAAGCCCCTTTTTTAATGGAAGCGCGAATTACTCGTCGCCAGCGTCGTCGGCATTGTTGTCCGCCGAGGCGTCCTCGCCGAGCTGCATCACGGGGATGAGATCGGAGAGCGCGTCGTTGTCGGAGACCAGTTCGTCTTCCGGGATTTCCACGGCGTCGGTCGAGATGCCATTGGCGTCCTTCTTGCCGTAGACTTCGTCCATCTCCTCTTGGGAGATCGGGGTGCCGAGGGGAACCATCTTGATGTAGCGGTGCATCGGGAAGCCCGTGCCGCCAGGGATGAGGTGCCCGAGGATGACGTTCTCCTTGAAGCCACGGAGTTCGTCCACGCGCCCCATGGTGGAGGCTTCGGTGAGGACGCGGGTGGTGTCCTGGAAGGATGCCGCGGAGATGAACGAATCGGTCTCCAAGGACGCCTTGGTGATGCCCAGGAGGACAGGGTCGCCATGTGCGGGGCGTTTGCCCTCTGCGCCGACGCGGGCGTTGGTTTCCTCGTAGACGTGGGTGGAGACCTGTTCGCCGTAGAGGAAGTCCGTGTCGCCAGGGTTGTCGATACGCACCTTGCGGAGCATCTGGCGGATGATGATCTCGATGTGCTTATCGTTGATCTGCACTTCCTGCAAGCGGTAGACCTGCTGCACCTCGTTAACGAGGTAACGCTGGAGCTCTTCAGGTCCGCACACTTCGAGGATGTCCTGCGGAGAGACGGAGCCTTCCGTGAGCTGTTGACCGTGCTTGACGTGGTCGCCCTTGAACACGACGATCTGCTTGGAGAGCGGGATGAGGTGTTTCTCGGACTTGTTCGTGACCGGATCCTGGATGATGATCACGCGCTTGCCGCGTTCGTTCTCGCCGAAGTCGACGATGCCATCGATGCGGGCAATCTCTGCGACGTCCTTAGGCGTACGCGCTTCGAAGAGCTCGGCAACGCGGGGCAAGCCGCCGGTGATATCGCGCGTCTTGTTCTCGCCACGCGGAGTCTTGGCAAGCGTCATGCCGGGCTTGACGAGATCGCCATTCGCCACCATCAGGCTGGCACCCACAGGGATGGAGTAGACGCCCACGGTGTGCAGTTTGACGGGGTCGAGCGACTCCACCTTCGCGCCCTCGGGCACTTCCTTAATGACCAGCCGAGGATGGAAGTTGGTGCGCGAATCCGTAACCACGCGCATCCGGGAGCCGGTGCTCTCGTCGATACGCGAGTCGACGGTGATGCCCTCTTCGAAATCTTCCTCGACCACCAAGCCGGCGGAGTCGGTAATGATCGGCACCGAGTGCGGGTCCCAGACGGCGACTTGGTCGCCCTTCTTGACCTTCGCGCCGTCGGCAACGAAGAGGGTAGAGCCAACCTGGATGGGATAGGTCTCGAAGACGTTGCCCTTTTCGTCCGACACCGTGATCGAGCCGTTGCGGTTGAGCACGATGATGGAGCCGTCCTCAGCTTGAACCGTGCGCAAGTCCGTGTAGCGGATGATGCCGTTGCGCGCCGCGACGATCTCGGAGTTCTCGGCGACGGTCGATGCCGTGCCACCCACGTGGAAGGTACGCATCGTGAGCTGGGTGCCGGGTTCGCCGATGGACTGCGCCGCGATGATGCCGACGGCGGTGCCGATTTCGACGGTCTTGCCGGTGGAGAGGTCGCGACCGTAGCACTTGGCGCACATGCCGTGCTTGCAGGCGCAGGTGAGACCGGAGCGGATTTCCACGCGCTCGATTCCGGCGTCCTCAATGGCTTTCGCCTTAGCTTCGTCGATCTCCTCGTTGGCGCCGACGATGGTTTCGCCCGTCTTGGGATCGAAGACGCCGTTGAGCGCGGTGCGCCCGATGATGCGCTTGGCGAGGGAGAGCTTGACTTCGTTGCCCTCGACCACGGCTTCGACGGTGATACCGCGAGCGGTGTTGCAGTCCTGCTGGGTGATGATGACGTCCTGCGCCACGTCCACGAGTTTACGGGTCATGTAACCGGCGTCTGCCGTCTTGAGTGCCGTGTCGGCGAGACCCTTACGGGCACCGTGCGAGGAGATGAAGTACTCGAGAACCGAGAGACCCTCGCGGAAGGATGCCGTGATGGGCGTTTCGATGATTTCGCCGTTTGGCTTCGCCATCAGACCGCGCATACCGGCAAGCTGGCGGATCTGCGTGCGCGAACCACGAGCCTTAGAGTCCGCCATCATGTAGATGGGGTTAATGTCCGTGGGCTTGTCGTTGTCCGGGGAGATGTTCTGCTCGATCGTCTTGTAGAGGGAGTCGGCGATGCGCTCGGTGGCGGACGACCAGATGTCGGTAATCTTACCCTTGCGTTCGCCCTCGGTGATGACACCTTGCTTGAACTGCTTGGTAACCTTAGCGACTTCCTTCTCCGAGGACTCGAGGATCTTGTCCTTATCCTTCGGGCGGATCATATCTTTGATGCCCATGGACGCGCCGGACTGGCACGCCCACTCAAAGCCGAGAGCTTTCAGCTTGTCGAGCATTTCGATGGTGCGGTCGTGCCCGACCACCTGGTGGCAGACGAGGATCAGCTTGCCGAGGGTGGACTTCGTGACCTTGTCGTTATAGAAGCCCATCTCGTCGGGCCACACTTCGTTGAAGATCACGCGCCCAACGAGGGTAACGAGCACCTTGGAGGTGGCGTCGCCGTTCTTGCGCTCGGGTTTGCCGTAGTCCGGATTCTTGAACCAGATGCGGTCGTGAACCTTGAGTGCGCCGTCGTTGAAGGCGAGCATCACTTCGTCGGCAGAGCCGAAGAGGGGCAGGTGATCCTTGATGGGGTCTGGAGCGACGCCAACGCCGACGGGCTTGCCGGCATTCTTGTCCGCCTGCGAGGGCACCGTGAGGAAGTAGCACCCCAGCGCGATGTCCTGAGTCGGCGTCTTGTTCGAATCGCCACTGGCAGGCGAGAAGATGGAGTTGGTGGAGAGCATGAGCAGACGGCTCTCCATCTGCGCTTCCACGGAGAGGGGCACGTGCACCGCCATCTGGTCGCCGTCGAAGTCAGCGTTGAACGGCGTGCAGACCATCGGGTGCAAGCGAATCGCCTCGCCTTCGATCAGCACCGGCTCGAAGGACTGGATGGAGAGGCGGTGGAGCGTCGGCGCACGGTTGAGCATGACCGTCTTGCCCCGCGTAACCTCTTCCAGGATGTCCCAGACTTCCGGCTTCTGCTGCTCGATCATCTTCTTCGCCGTGCGCACGGTGTGGCAGAGGTTCAACTCCTTGAGGCGACGAATGATGAACGGCTCGAACAGCGTCAACGCCATCTTCTTAGGCAGACCGCACTGGTGCAACTTCAGGTGCGGCCCCACAACGATGACCGAACGCCCGGAGTAGTCCACGCGCTTACCCAGCAGGTTCTGACGGAAGCGACCCGTCTTGCCCTTCAGCATGTCGCTCAACGACTTGAGCGGACGCCCACCGGCACCCGCCACGGCGCGCCCATGGCGACCGTTATCGAAGACGGCGTCCACCGCCTCCTGCAACATGCGCATCTCGTTGCGGATGATGACGTCGGGTGTCTTCAGCGAGAGCAGATTGCGCAAGCGGTTGTTGCGGTTGATGACGCGCCGGTAGAGGTCGTTCAAGTCCGACGTCGCGAACCGCCCGCCCTCAAGCGGAACCAGCGGGCGCAACTCCGGCGGAATCACCGGCAGCACCTCGAGGATCATCCACTCAGGCTTCGCGCCGGAAGCACGGAAGCCCTCAACGATCTTCATGCGCTTGGTGATCTTCTTGCGGTTCTGCTTCGAGGAGGTGTTCTCGATCTCCTCTTCCAGCTTCGCCATCAGTTCATCCAAGTCAATGCGGCGCAGGCACGTGCGGATCACCTCCGCGCCCATCCCTGCCTCGAACGCCTCCGCACCATACTTCGCCACGGCGTCGTTGTACTCGCTCTCCGTGAGCAACTGGTTGGCGCGCAGGGGCGTCTCGCCCGGGTCGGTAACCAGATAATCTTCGTAGTACAGCACGCGCTCGAGCACGGTGCTAGACAAGTCCAACATCGCGCCGATACGGCTCGGATTGCACTTGAAGAACCAGATGTGGCTCACCGGCACTGCCAGCTCGATATGCCCCATCCGCTCACGGCGCACCCGCGCCTGCGTAACTTCCACGCCACAGCGGTCGCAGATGATGCCCTTGTGTTTGATGCGCTTGTACTTACCGCAGGCGCACTCCCAGTCCTTCGTCGGTCCGAAGATGCGCTCGCAGAAGAGACCATCGCGCTCAGGGCGGTAGGAACGGTAGTTAATCGTCTCGGGATTCTTAACCTCGCCGTGCGACCAAGACCGAATCGTATCGGGAGAAGCAAGCGTGATGCTCACAGCGTCATACTGCGCGCTGGAGGGGAGCTTGAACATTTCCTTCGCAGAAAAAGCACTCATGGGAAGAACCTCCGGGATTAACGGATTACAGAAGAGGACGCCGCGGACGCTCCGCCGGTCAAGGAGGAAAGGGTTCCTTCCGGCTTCGTATCCTGCTGTTCGTCTCCGCCGAGCAACCGCATGTCCAGGCAAAGCCCGCGCAACTCACTCACCAACACGGAGAAGGATTCCGGCGTGCCCGCCTCAAGGGTGTTAAGCCCCTTCACAACGGTTTCGTAAATGCGCGTGCGCCCGGCAACGTCGTCGGACTTCACGGTCAGAAGCTCTTGCAGCGCATACGCCACGCCATACGCCTCAAGTGCCCACACTTCCATTTCGCCCATACGCTGTCCGCCAGCCTGCGCCTTACCGCCGAGAGGCTGCTGCGTAACGAGCGAGTAGGGTCCGGTGGCGCGGGCGTGAATCTTGTCGGTGACGAGGTGATGCAGCTTGAGCATATAGATCGTGCCGACCACAACGCGCTGACTGAAGGGTTCGCCCGTCAGTCCGTCGAAGAGTTGCGTCTTCCCGTCTGCGCTGATCCACGGCACGGCTCCGGGGGCACGCTCCTCTTCCTGATGCTTACGCGCCTTCGCGAGCAGGTCATCGATCTCGCTCTCTTGGCAACCGTCGAATACCGGCGTCTTCACGTGCATACCCAGCTCGGTGCACGCTCCGCCCAGAACGGTTTCGAAGAGCTGCCCGAGGTTCATACGAGAAGGCACGCCCAACGGGTTGAGCACGATATCCACCGAGCGACCGTCCGGCAGGAAGGGCATATCGCAATCGGGCAGGATCCTCGAAACCACGCCCTTGTTACCGTGGCGACCGGCGAGCTTATCGCCCACCGAGAGGTTCTTCTTCTCGGCGATGAAGACGCGCACTTGCTTGACCACGCGCTCTTCGTCAACCAGCCCTTCGCCTCCGACGCCTTCGATGCCGATCATATTCAGCTCTTCGAACTTGGGGGCGAAGCGCGTAACCACGCTCTCGATCTGCTCCTGGATGGAGGGAATCTCCACCTCCTGGATGTGCTCATGCGCTTCGGCGAGCTTGGCGAGCAACGTCTTCGTTATCTTCCGATCTTTCGGAATGATGATGTCGCCGGTCTCGGCGTCGCGCACGTCCACCTTGAACTTCTCGTTCAGGAAGCACGCACTGAAGGACTTCGCCATCTCGTCAAGCAGTTGCGACTCGCGCCGCTTGCGCTGGTCCTCCACGCGCCGGGAGTCCAGCTCTGCCGCGTTCTCCGGCATCGCCGCATCGTCGAGATAGGACTCCACATTGTCGCCCTCGTCCATCAAAGCGGACTTGTCGACCTTCGACTTCTTCACGCGAGGCAGAGCCGCTGCGTCCGCATTCGTCACGCGGACGTCCATCACGATGCCCTTCGTCCCCGGCGGAACCTTCAGCGACGTGTCGCGCACGTCCGCCGCCTTCTCGCCGAAGATAGCGCGGAGCAACCGCTCCTCCGGCGCCAGTTCCGTCTCGCTCTTGGGCGTGATCTTGCCCACAAGGATGTCGCCGGGCTTGACCTCTGCACCAATGCGCACCACGCCGTCCGTCCCCAGGTTGCGGAGAGCCTCTTCGCCGATGTTGGGGATGTCGCGGGTGATCTCTTCGGGGCCGAGCTTCGTGTCGCGTGCACCCACCTCAAGATCCTTAATGTGGATAGAGGTGAAGGTGTCGTTCTTCACGCACCGCTCGTTGATAAGGATAGCGTCCTCGAAGTTGAACCCGCGCCACGGCATGAACGCCACGAGCAAGTTCTTGCCGAGAGCCAATTCGCCCTCGTCCGTGGCAGGGCCATCCGCCAGCGTATCCCCCTTCTTCACCGCTTGCCCAAGCTTGACAATCGGCTTCTGGTTTACGCACGTCCCGGCGTTAGAACGGCGGAACTTCTCAAGCACATACCGCCGGCACCCGGAGACCTTTTCGCCCTTCCGCACGCGAGGCGGGCACTTCCCGTCGCGGGAGACCACGATCTCCGTCGCCGAGACGTAGGCGACGATGCCGTCTTCCTCTGCGAGCACCGTCACGCAGCTGTCCGAGGCGGCGATCTTCTCTAGCCCCGTGCCCACGCGAGGACGCTCCGTGCGCATCAGAGGCACGCCCTGGCGCATCATGTTGGCACCCATCAGGGCGCGGTTGGCGTCGTCGTGCTCCAAGAAAGGAATCAACCCTGCCGCGATCGAAATCACCTGCATCGGGCTGACGTCCATGAGGTCGATCTCTTCGGGGGCAGCCGTCGTGAACTCGCCACGCTCGCGCACCTTCACCACGGGGTTGACGAACCGCCCGGACGCATCCAAGGGCGCGTTCGCCTGCGCGATCACGTGCTTCTCTTCCTCGTCGGCATCAATATAAAGAATCTCGTTCGTCACCTGCCCGTTCTTCACCACGCGGTAGGGCGTCTCGATGAACCCGTAAGGATTAATCTTCGCGTAGATGCCCAGGGACGAAATCAAGCCGATGTTCGGACCTTCCGGCGTCTCGATCGGGCAGATGCGCCCGTAGTGTGTCGGGTGAACGTCGCGGACTTCGAACCCGGCGCGCTCACGCGACAGACCCCCCGGCCCCAACGCCGAGAGACGCCGCTTGTGCGCCAAAGCCGAGAGCGGGTTGGTCATGTCCATGAACTGGCTCAGCTGACTGCGTCCGAAGAAATCCTGAATCACCGCCGAGAGGCTCTTGGAGGTAACCAGTTTTACCGGCGAGAGCACGCCGTTCTGGGTGGAGGGGTCGTACGTGCTCATGCGCTCGCGAATCAAACGCTCCGTACGCGCCAAGCCCACCCGGCAAGCGTTCTCCAGCAGTTCGCCCGTGGTGCGAATGCGGCGGTTGCCCAAGTGGTCAATGTCGTCGACCGTCTCGCGCCCGGCGGAGATGTTCAGCAGGAGGCGCAACGCCTCAACCACTTCGATGCCGTCGTCCGACAGCACGCGGAGCTTGAGGTCAACCTTATCCATCAGCCCGAGGCGTTGATTGACTTTATACCGCCCCACGTAGCCCAGGTCGTAACGCCGCTGCTCGAAGAATTGCGAGTGCACATACGCCCGCGCATTCGCCGCCGTCATCGGATCGCCCGGGCGCAACCGGTGATACACTTCCTTTACAGCCTCTTCCTCGCTGTGCGCGGGGTCAGCCGTAATGGTCTTCAAGAGCAGCCCCTTATCAAAGGAGGTGTCCACCACGTCGAAGAAGGGGATCCCGGCGCGAGACGCCATATCCACCATCGCGGGCGTTACGGGGTCATACCGCCGCGCCAGAATCGAGCTGGAGTTCAGGTCGATAAGGTCGTCCTTCAGGACGTAGTTGGTCAGCTCCTCGTCCGTCCAGCGATCCTTGGTGGAGATGGAGTGGAAGTTGTAGTAAAGACGCAGGATGTCCTCGTCCGAACCATACCCCAGCGTCCGCAGGAAGGTCGTCACGTAGAACTTGCGCGCCCGACGCCGCCGGTCCAAGTAAACCCACATCGTGTCCGACGCGTCGAACTGAATCTCGATCCACGACCCGTGATCGGGAATGATCCGCACCGAGTACAGCTCGTGTCCGTTCGCGTGAAGCGTCTTCTCCGAGCAGACGCCCGGGCTACGGTGCAGCTGCGAGACAATCACACGCTCCGCGCCATTGATGATAAAAGCCCCGTCCCGCGTCATCAGGGGGATCTCGCCCAGATAGACGTCGTCCTCGCGCACCTCATCGCCATCCTTCAGGCGGAAGGTCGCATGCAGCGGCGCCGAGAAGGTGTCCCCATCGCGCAACGCCTCAAACGCCGTCTTCTTCGGCTTCTCAAGATTGTAGCGCACGAAGTCGACCGTGTAGCGTCCATCCTTGGAGACCACCGGGAAGACTTCCTTAAAGATGGCTTGGAGTCCCTTGTTCTGCCGTTTACCCGCGCTCACGTCCGCCTGCAGGAAATCTGCGAAGGACTGCGTCTGAATCTCGATCAGGTTCGGTGGCTGAATTGCCGCTTTGAGTTTCCCGAACACGTAATCTTTGTCGTTGCCCATGCCTGGCACCTCGTTGAGGGTTGATCCGAATGGCTCCGCATTGCTGCGGAACCTCCAAGGTCGGCGGGAGCGATTCCAACGCTCTCCGCCCCGGCAGAAAACCGAATCTCCGACCGACAGTAGACGGCTGTATCGCGCTTCGGAGACCGACACGGTGTTTAGAAGAGACTTTTGCTCCCTAAACAAAACCGAAAGAGGATATCATAACTCCCCCTCGCCGCGCAACCCCCCTCCTTACCGCACCCCCACTTTCTCCTTAAACCGTACCCCGCGAATATAAGGATCGCTCTCCGGGAGCTTCCCAATTAGCAGATAGCTCCCATGCGTTGTAACTAAGACTTGCGGTTGATCCTGACCCGGCACCGGCGGATCGCGCCTCATTGCCAGCTCCTGCTTCACCCGCGCCACCAATCCCTCCGGAAACGCATACTCCACCTCTACGCGTGTATTCTCCCAATCTCGCGACGCCTCCTCCCCCTTGAGAGGCATCACGATCGCATTCGCCGTGGGCGTGGTATAGAACTCCCCTTCAATCGGCAAACGGTTCTTCGGCACGCAGAAAGAATCCGCCACGTAGAGCGTGTCATACATCTCCCGCGAGAGGGCGCAGGGCGACACCCTTCTGCCATACCAATCGCCATACGCGAGGTTGGACGATGATGCCCTCTGCCACGTAAAGATCGACTGGTGGAAGAACCGCGCCAGCACCCCGCACTGCACTCGCTCATGACACGTTACGCCATCCGCCGAAGCAAGGAAAAGTCGCGCACACGTCTCGGCACTCTCCCGAACCCGAAGCCCCAGCATCAGCAACACCGCGCAGAGCACCGCCCCCGCGCCGACCGCGCCAACCGCGCACCACCTCGGCAACGCCACCTCGCGCACCACGATCACGATCGCCATGAGGTTCGCGCACCACAAACTCCGCTCCCCGTTGAACCCCACCACGCTAATCATGAGGAGGCTTCCAAGGCAGACCCACAGCTCAAACGCGTTCCGCCCCAGGAACGCCCGCTTATCCTTTATAAAGAGGAAGAGCACCACCAAGCACCATACGCCCTTCGCCGCCACCCAGATCTTCATCTGGTTCAGCACCACGCCCATCACCGAAGGCGAAGCCACCGTCTGCACCCGCCACGCCGCCGCCCAGCACAGAAGCAACGCCCCGACGCCGTAAAACCCGTAGAGCGCGACCTTGCGCCCGTTCAGTCCCCGCAGGTGCGTCAATGTGTAGAATCCCAGCCCAAAGCAGATCGGCAGGGCGAATCCTTCTTGTGCCCAACCGCACAGGAGCGCGCCCGCGCACATCGGCAGAAGCCACCAGCCCACGCTCCCCGCTTCTACCTTCTCGCGCATGAGGCAGAACGCCAACGTCGCCACCCCCGCCCAGAGGTAGTTACAGCTTCCCGCGCCCCAGAGGTAACTCTCCCCCTTGCAGAGAATCAGGAAGACCAAGCCGATTACGAGCACGATCTTCCGCCACGTTATCTGCCACGCGCCTATCGCAAGACGGTGGATGAGGAGTAGGAACAGACCCATCACGACCGTGTTAGCGACGTTGAAGACGCTCTTTTCCACCACGCCGGTAAAGATGCGCTCGACAACGTGCACCACCGGACGGTACCCATCGGCGAGCGTTGCCTGCCAGACCATGGCGAGCGAACCCAACCGCGGGCGCACCCCGTCTACGGCTTGAGGCACAATGCCATAAAGGAAGTCATCCGAAGAGAAGGGACTGCACGCATTGAGTCCCCAAATGACCCCCAAGAAAACCACCAAAATCCCCCACGCCCAAACGCCTTCTCTCGTCATACCTTCTAACCTTTCACTCTGAAACCGAGCCTCCCCTAGGGAGCCTCAATTAATCTGATAGTATACCCCCCCCCCGTTCCCGCCTGTCAACTCCCTCTTTCTAACCCCTCCACCCCCACCCCCGCAACCGAGTTTCCCCCGTCTCCGCACCGCGTTTACCCAAAACGCGAACCGACCTCACCCCAATCTCGGTTCGCCCTACCTCTTTCCTTAACTCCTGCCAGACACACACAACGGACGCCCTCCCGGGCGTCTCTACCCCACAAAACGACCCCAAAACGGCGAATTTCCGTCGAAAAAGGCGCGAAAAATCCATCTACCCCGCCTAAAAAGTTAGGCGAGAAGGTTTTTAGGAGAGGAAGGGGTGAAGGGTAGAGGTAAGATGGTGGGGAGTGGGAACGAGGGGTGAAGGTTTTTGGGTTGGAGATGGCGGGGAACGGTTAGTGGGAGGGGAGGTGCGGGGGTGTTCGGGAAGTGGGGCTTGTGTGTGTCTGGCAGGGGAAAGAAAAGAAACCTCCCGTAACCGGGAACAAGGTGTCTCCGCACCGCGTTTGGGGTAAACGCGAACCGGGAAGAGGTCGATCGCGGTGCGGAGACCCCGGTTTTTAGGTTCAAAATACCCCCCTCCTTGCCCCCAAGTTATGAACATTTCGGTACATCACTTTCCCCTGTAAGCCCTTATCGCGAAAATCGGGCGAATCGCCCGACGAAAACTCAAGCACTTATGCAAACTCGCCCGCGGGCGTGTTCATAACTCCCTCTGAACCGAGTTTGGGGTCTGTCCGCAC
>CAVDHG010000021.1:0-15216 GCA_963608725.1 Agathobacter rectalis
ACCGCACGAGACGTCCAGCTCCAACGTTAAAGCGTCCTTCGCGCCGAGAAAGGGCGTCCCGGAGAGTTGGAAGGTGAGGGGCTGCTGGTGTAAACCGGGGGTTCGGAAGGTGTACGAGAGCGGTTGACCGGGCTGTAACTCGGTATAGCGGTGGAGCACTTCGTCGCGGACGGCTCGCCGGAGGCGGGCTTGCGGGATGTTTTTCGGAAGGCGGTTTTCGCGTTGGAGGCGCGCCATCTCCTGCGAGACGCTCTGCTCCAAATCCGGCAACTCCGGTTTGAGACTTTCGCGTCCGGGCGGGTAGGGGATGAAGAGGAGGAATCCCCAGAGGATGAAGGTGGCAAGCGCGAAGGGAAGCAACGTCCCGAAGAAGCGTCCCCACCAGAGCACCCACGGGCGGAGGGGCTTGGCGAAGGTCAGGGCGAGACGGTGGCGGTCGCGGTCAAAGGCATACGCCATGCTCCCGCACCAGAGGGCAGCAATGAGGAGGAGTGCCCAGAGGAACCCAAGCGCGTAGGTGTGCCAGAGGAGACGGTTCTCGCCGTGGATGGCAAAGGCGCACCAGAGAAGTCCCAGGAAGAGCACCCCGAGGGCGCACGCCATGGGTCCGCGCAGGGCACGCTTCCAGCCCAGCACCACCTCTCCGAGCCAAACGTTTAGGGGAGAGAAGGTCATGACCGGGTGCCTAGCCAGCTGATGCCTCCGGAGGCTTGCAGGGGAGGGAGGGTTGAGGCGTGATGGAGGGCTTGGAGGAAGAAACTCTCGAGCGACTCGTGCATCTCCCGGACGCACCCCTGAGCGCGACACTCGCCGTGGTCGAGGATGAGCACGCGGTCGCAACAGTCCTGCATATCCGCCAAGAGGTGGGAGGACATCAAGACGGCGATCCCGCGGGCTTTCAGTTCCAGAATGAGATCCTTCACTTCCCGCGTGCCGATGGGGTCGAGTCCGGAGGTGGGTTCATCGAGGATAAGCAACTTGGGCGCGTTGATGAGGGCTTGCGCAAGCCCAACGCGGCGCGTCATGCCCTTGGAGAAGGTGCCGATGCGTCGATCGGCAGCCGGTTCCAGATTGACGAGGCGCAGGAGGTCGGCAATGCGCGTGCGGAGCTTCTGCCCGGAGAGGTTGGAGAGGCGTCCATAATAGGAGAGCGTTTCCTTCGGCGTGAGGAAGGGGTGGAGGTAGGAAATCTCCGGAAGGTAGCCAATGCTCCGACGCGCCTCCGGCTCAGTGGGGAGCGAACCGAAGACGCGGATCTCTCCGCCATCAGCACGCAGAAGCCCGAGGATCATCCGGATAAGCGTGCTCTTGCCCGAGCCGTTGGGGCCCACGAGTCCAAAGACCTCCCCTGGCTCAATGGCGAACGAGACGTCTTTAACGGCGTCGACCACGGGGCGCAACCAGAAATCGCGGAAGGTCTTGCGGATGTGGGTTACGGATAGGACGGGCATATCAAACCTCGCGATGGTTAAGGCAGAAGGTGCCGAGCCAGAGCAGGAAAAGGGTCAGCAGAAGCGTTTGGGGGAGGAGCAGGAGGAGGGTCTGGGCGGGGACGTACCCGCCTCCGGAGAGGGCGTCCAAGGGCAGGAACGCCGAGCCGTTAAGGAAGAGAAAGAGGATCATGAGCAAAGCGAGGGTTATCCCCGCGACGAATCCCGTTGAGATGAAGAGCGAAAGCAGGAGCGCGAAAGCGGAGAGTTGGAGGAGGAGGAAGGCGATTGCGACCAGCGCAGAGAGCGTCCCCCAGTGTATGCCGGAGAGGGCGAGCACGCGAGCCCAGAGCAGAAGGGGCATGGCGAGAGACGCCGTTAGCGCAAAGCGAGCAGATCGGAAACGGCTATTCGCCGCCGCCACAAGGAGGGCAAGCAGGAGGAAGGCAAGGTCGAGCAAGACGCCACGGACGTCGGCAAAGGAGGCACCGGCGTGGTACTTGGGGGCGTGCGCTTCAGCGAGGAGGACGGCTGCTCCCTGCGTCAGCAACCCCACGCTAAGGCAGAGCCATGCGCCCAACGTGCGCCCACAAAGCCACACTCCGCGGGGGAGAGCCTTGGCGAAGGCAATGGCAGAGGTGCCGTCGGTCAGCGTCCGGCGGAGATGCCCGGCACAGCCGACCGCGAGGATCAGCCCGAGCAGGAGGGCGGTTGCAAGCCCGCAATCGCGAGCGAGGCGTCCATCTTCGGAGAATCGCTGGAATTGGAAGAGGGGCGAGAGCAACGTCCCGCCCGCCGCCGCGAAGGTGAAGAGCATGGCGGCGGGGTGACCTAACGCTTCTGTGGCAGAGACGCGCATTAAGGCTGAAAGCGGGGCGAACATAGAGCACCATTATACCCGAAGTCCTTCGGGAATATGAACGGCGAGGGGGGAGGATTTGATACACTTACGCCATGCGTTTACGGACGTAAGACACGTACCCTGAAGAAGGAGAATACAGATGCGGCGGATGATTTTTATGGCGGCTCTTAGCGTCGGATTGGGCGGACTCTTTGCAGACGTTTTGCCCGAGACGATGCGCGTTTACCCCACGCCACAGGAGGTTCGGCTCACGGGAGGCGAAGTCGCGGTGCCCAAAGCGGTGGCGATTCGCCCCGAGGCGGGGTTTGACGCGGATGCGCTCCGGGTGCTGAAGGAGAAGTTTGAGGTTGCTGCCTCGGCTCCCTTTATCCTTTCGTGGAAGCGCGACTCGGCGTTGCCCAAGGAGGGGTACACGTTGGCTCTGACCGAGAAGGGGGTTGCGCTCACGGTGGCGGACGATGCGGGGCTCTTCTATGCGGTGAAGACGCTTAACCAGCTCTGCGCCACGCAGAAGGTGCAAGCGGTACAGATCAAGGACTATCCGGTGGTGCCCTTCCGCGGAACGGTCGAGGGCTTCTATGGACAACCCTGGAGCTTCGAAGCGCGTAAGAGCCAGTTCCGCTTCTACGGCGACTGGAAGATGAATACGTATATTTATGGGCCGAAGGACGATCCCTTCCACGGCTTCTCGCGTCGGTGGCGCGACCCGTACCCGGAGGCGGAAGCCAAGCGTCTGGCGGAGTTGGTCAAGGTGGCGCACGAGAACAAGGTGAACTTCGTGTGGGCGGTGCACCCGGGGCGCGATATCCATTGGAAGGATGATTCGGACATCCGCGCCTGCATTAAGAAGTTCGAGATGATGTATCAGCTGGGGGTGCGCTCCTTCGCCGTCTTCTTCGATGACGTGGGTGGAGAAGGGGCTCGCGCCGAGAAGCAGGTGGAACTGCTTAACGCCGTCAACCGCGAGTTCGTGCGGGTGAAGGGGGATGTAACGCCGTTGCTCTTGTGCCCCACGCAGTACAACCGGGCGTGGTCGGGCGGTAACTACCTGGATGTGCTCGGGAAGGGACTGGATGCGGACATCACCGTGATGTGGACGGGGAACTCCGTCTGCACGGATATTACGAAGTCTTCCATGGAGTGGATCAACGGGCGGATCGGGCGCAAGGCGTATATTTGGTGGAACTGGCCGGTGGCGGATTACTGCCGCGCTGCGCACTTGCTCTTGGGGCGGACGTATGGGCTGGACCCGGAGAATGGTGCGCTCTACGCCGGGTTCGTGTCCAACCCCATGGATAAACCCGAGGCTTCGAAGATCGGGCTCTTCGGCGTGGCGGACTATGCGTGGAATCCGAAGGCATTCCAGTCCGAGCAGGCGTGGCGTGATGGCATTCGCCGTCTGTTCCCGGAGTGCGCCGAAGCCGTGCAGTGCTTTGCCACGCACAATTCCGATCAGGGACGCAACGGGCATGGTTACCGGCGGGAGGAGTCGGTGGCGATTCAGCCTGCGGTGGAGCGTTTGACGAAGGCTTTGCGTGCTGGGCAGGCGTTGCCGGAGGCGGATCGCGATGCCGTGCGCGAGGAGTTCGCCACGATGGCGGAGTCGGGTCAGCTCATCCTCTCAACGTGCAAGAATGAACTCTTCCTTGAGGATGTAACGGATTGGTGCAAGGTCTTTACCAACACCGGGTGGATGGGCGTAGCGGTGCTCGATGCGCTCGCCGGGGAGGCTCCCTGCGTGGCGGCGTTGACCACGGTGCTGAACATTCGCGAAGAGAATGCGGAGATATCGAGAGTTCACGGCGCTAAGCCCTTCCAGAAACGCCCCACGGTGGTGGCAACGCGTGTGATGGCTCCTTTCTTGGAATTGGCGACCGAGAAGGTCTACGACAAGCTGTGGCAGGAAGTGGCAGGGAAGCCCGCCAAGAAGGTCGCGCCCAAGATGTACACGTTGCTTACAAATGTCCCTGCGCTGGAGTCGTTGCAGGTGGTGCGCGATGGATCCTTTGTGCGCATTCCGAAAGTGCACGAGCCGAAGACGCTGGCTCCCGGCGAGTGGATCGGGATTCGGTTGCCTGAAGGGCTCTCCGCAACGTGGGTGCATTTCATCCTCGGCTCGAACGACGCCTTGACGCTCGGGCGCGTCCAGATTTCTACCGACGGCGGAAAGACGTGGGGCGAACGCTCGACGGTGCGGAATGGAAACGGTAAGACGGGCGAAATTGAGGTTCGCCACATCAAGGAGAAGGATGGCGTGAACGCGGCGCGCTTCATCAACGTTTCGGATAAACCGCTCACGGTAACGCTTGAGCAGTTTAAGGTGGACGTGCCCAGGGATGCCCAGGCGAATGTTGCCGAGGTGATGACAGATGGCGACCTTGAGAGCGGGTACGTGTTGGCTCCGGGGCAGACGGTGCGCGTCTCGCTTCAGGCTCCGGTTACGGCGCAGAACGTCGCGGTGCTGGCTACGGGCGAAGTGAAGGTTGCCGTGGAGGCAGATGGCGTGAGCTTGAGTGCCGGCAAGAGTGGCGCGAAGGTCTACGAGATCGTCCACTAGGCGCAACGCTCTCGGCACGCAGAGGCTACGCAGTTAGTACGATGGGTCGCACGAAGGAAAAGGTTTGGCTCTGTCGCGGGCGGCGCGTAAGCTTCGGCGTGCCGTTGGTGATGGGCATTGTCAATGTGACGCCGGACTCTTTCTATGTCGGAAGCCGGACGCCGGGAGTGGATGAGGCTCTCGCTCGCGGGAAGGCGCAATGGCAAGCCGGGGCGAAGATATTGGATATTGGTGGAGAGTCCACCCGCCCCGGAGCGGAGCCTGTCCCTGAAGAGCAGGAGATCGCACGCGTTGTGCCCGTGCTCCAAGCTCTGCGGAAGGAGTTGCCGGAGGCGTTGCTTTCGGTGGATACGCGCCACACACGGGTGGCACGCGCTGCGGTAGAAGCCGGGGCAGACATTATTAATGATGTCGCCGGATGCACGCCGGATGAGGGAATGTGGGCACTCGTCGCCGAGACGGGAGCCGGTTACATCCTTATGCATGCCCGCGGAAACCCGAAGACGATGGATGCGCTTGTGGATTACAAGGACGTTACGGAAGACGTCTTGGGCGCGTTGTCGGAAGCGACCGACCGCTTAGTAGAGTCCGGTGTGCGCGCCGAGCAAATCGCGTGGGACCCCGGGCTGGGATTCGCGAAGACACATCGCGCTTCGCTTGAGCTGTTGGGCGCGACGCGTCGCTTTGCAGAGTTGGAGCGCCCCTACCTCGTTGCTGCCTCCCGGAAGCGATTTCTCGGTGAAATCACCGGGCGAGCCGATGCCGGAGCACGTGGGGCGGCGAGTCTTGGAGCTGCGTTGTGGGCAATTGCTGCCGGAGCGGACATGGTTCGCGTACACGATGTGGAAGAGACGGTAGACGCCATGCGCGTCTTCCTCGCTGCGAAAGGCGTAGAACATGTTTGACGCGTGGGTATTAAACGCATTGGACGTCTTCCAGATCGTGCTGTTGGCGATCGGGTTCTACTATATCTTTCGCTTCCTGCGAGGGACGCGTGCCGCGCAGATGCTTATGGGCGTGGGGTCGCTCTTCCTTGTGATCTTCCTCGTAACGTCATTCTTGGAGCTGGATGTGATAAACGTGATCCTGCGATGGGTCATGCTGTTTCTCCTGTTGGCACTCTTGGTGGTGTTTCATCCTGAGTTGCGCCGTGCGCTCTCCATGCTTGGGCGGAACATGTATATTCAATTGCTTCAGGGGAGTTTGCCGGAGACGCCGGTGGAGCGGTTGGTTCATGCCGTGCGCCATTTGGCGGAGAGGCGGTTGGGAGCATTGCTTGCGATTGAGCGGGGCGTCTCGCTGGATCGATGGTGCGAGACGGGCGTTCCTTTGGATGCCTTAATCGGAGAAGAGTTGCTCATCTGTATCTTCACGCCTCCGCTCCCCTTGCATGATGGCGCGGTGATATTGAAGCAGGATCGGATTCGGGCAGCTCATTGCGTCTTCCCGATAGACAACGAGTTGCGCTTGGTAGGCGCGGGGACGAGGCATCGGGCTGCGGTAACGCTTTCTGCCGAATGTGATGCGCTTATCTTGGTGGTCTCCGAGGAGCGCGGACAGGTTTCGGTGGCGCGTGATGGACACCTGATGCGTGACCTCACGGATAGGCAGTTGGAGCGGTTGTTGCGTGCGGCGTTTGTTCCGAAGGAGGAGCAAGCCAACTTCTTCCGCGCCGTGTTTGGTCCGCGCCATGCTGTCCCGAAGTTGGTGCGCCCGCTTGTTCAGTTTATTGAAAGGCGCAAACAGCAGAGGAGAAAGGGAGGGCGCCATGCGTAGTCCCCTGCGGTTCTTTACGGTAGACTGGGCGTGGAAGCTGATTGCGCTCGGCGTGGCGTTGATCGTCTTCTTCGGCATACGTAAAACGGTGAGCTATACGCAGACGATGGTCTTAACCGTGGAGGCAGAAGCCGTCGATGGCGTGCAGGCGTTGACGGGTTTTAAGCCCGAAGTCGTGAGTGTTACCTTCCGGGGAACGGAGGCTGCGATCCGGCGACTGTCGATTCCCGGCGTGGAGCCTCCGCGTATTCGGCTCCGCTTGAAACAACCGCCTTCGGGGATGGGCGAGATGGCGGTTAAGATCCTGCGGCGCGACGTTTCGCACGACGACGGTCTGCGCATAATGGACATCACACCCAAAGTGGTGCAAGCCTCCTTCGATACTCGCGACAAACGCGAATTCGAAGTTGCCGATCCCATAATCACCGGAACGCCTAAGGGGGGCGTGGTGCAAGTTTCGGTGGAGCCTAAGACCGTCGAGCTTACCGGCTCGCGCATTCTCTTGGACGACCTTGAAGCGGCGCGGACTCGCTTGTCAACAGCGATACTGGACGTCTCCAATCGGACGGAAGGCTTTCAAACAGTGCTAAAGGTGTTGCCTCCGGATAACCGTGGCGGGTGGAGCCTCAAGCCGGATACCGTTCGGGTAGATGTTCGCTTCGAACGCGCTGACGTTACGCAAACGTTCCAAGATGTTCCTGTCGAAGTTGTGCAAGCTCCGTCCGGGAAGCAGTATCGCGTGGAGCCGCGAACCGTTGGCGTAACGATCCGGGGGACGCCACAGCAGGTTGAGCTCGCGGAGACGCGTGGCGTTCGCGTTTTCGTTGAGGAACAAAGGTCTCAGATTCCTGATGCAGAGGGAGCCTTGCTGGGGAGTCCGATAGCGGTCCTTTCTCCGACGAACAGCGTTAATTCTGTTGAGATCGTTCCCTCGCGTATCCGAATGATCCCCGTTTCGCAGGAAGAGCGACGGCAATGAACCGGAGACGCCCTGCCGTTCTCAATCTGACGAGGAAGGCGATGCCTCTTTCCGCTTGCCTTTTAGTTTCGCCGGAGGAGTCGAAATGATAGGAAGTACGTGCATCCCGCTGAATGCGCTGTATGAGGCTGTCCTGCTGACTGACCAGGAGCTCCGCGTCAAGGACTGCAATGCTTGGGCGAAGGATGTCCTGCGTGCGCCGTCCGTCGAGAGCATCATTGGGCGGTCTGCGGTGGATATCCTTGCTGATCACGACCTTGCCAGTGAGTTCCCAACAGACCTGCGCGAGCGTCTGACGACCGTGCCGTTTATTGTTGTAGAGTGTCGTATCGTCCGCGACGATGGGACGCCGTTCTTTGCGGAGACCGTGATCCGGCGCATCGACGATTCAACCCTGCTCTTTATGATTCGCGACATCACGGCGAAGACGGAGAGTTTCCATCGTCTTGAGGAGGCGAACGAGCGGTTGCGCATGGCGAATCGGGATCGGATGGAGTTCGTCTCCAATGTTTCGCACGAACTGCGCACGCCACTGACGTCGATGTCCTATGCCCTCGCGAATATGCGCCACGGGTTGTGCGGGTCTCTTCCCGAGAAGGCAGTCTCCTATATTGAACACCTCCAGATGGATGTGCGGCGACTGCTCACTACGGTAAACGACATTCTCGACCTGCGGCAGATGGAAGCTGGAACGCTGGTTCTGCACAAGACATGCGTCTCGCTGACGCGTCTCCTTGGCGAAGCGGTGGATGCCCTCGCGATTCAAGCCGAGGTCAAACGGCAGACTTTGATTGTCCCATCGAACAAGCGCGAGATCTACATTGAGGCGGACGCTCACAAAATAGAGCGCGTGCTGTTTAATGTTCTCTCCAATGCGATCAAGTACACGCAGGAAGGCGGGACAATCCATGCCGAGGTGTTGAAGGAGAAGGACAACGCAATCATCCGGGTGGACGATAATGGCATCGGGATCCCGCCGGAAGCTTTGCCTCGCATAACCCAGCGTTACTTCCGCGTGGGCGACCAAGTTGCCGGAACGGGGCTTGGGCTTGCCATTGTCCGGGAGATCGCCGAATTGCACGGAGGCTCTTTCCATATCGCTTCGCCTGTTCCCGGGACGTCGTGTGGCACTCGCGTAACAGTAACGCTTCCCGGCTGTGCAGGCCCCCTCACCGTGATCGTCTCCGGGGACGAAGCGTTCATCTCCAAGGTGTCCGCGCAGGAGGAAGCCTGTGGCAACTCCGTCTTCGTCGATCGGCAGGGCATTGACTTGGCGGAGGAGTGCGCCAAGGTGAAACCTGCGAGCTTCGTTCTGGATGGTGCGCTTCCCGAATCGGCACTGAACGATTGGATCTGCCAGATCCGTGGAGCCTCAGGGTTGGCAAGGCTCCCGGTCGCGGTGCTTGCGTCGGACATCACGCCTGCGCGGAAAGAGGACCTCGCCCGCATGCATGTCGCCGTTCGTCCGCGCCCGCAATAGGCGTTGCCCCCGCTTCTGCTTCTAACTTAGTGCGCCGAGAGCCAGTCCGCCCCCACGCCAATCGTCACGGCGAGGGGGACTTCAAGGCTAATGACTTGCTCCATCGCCGTGTGGATAAGCGGTTTGACAATCTCGACTTCCTCTTCCGGGACGTCAAAGAGAAGCTCGTCGTGTATTTGCAGAATCATCCGCGTGCGGAGATTCCGCTCCCGGAGCGCGTCGCTGATCCGAATCATGGCGAACTTAATAATGTCCGCAGCGGTTCCCTGAATGGGCATGTTAATGGCGATACGCTCTGCGGCGGTGCGCGTGGTGGCATTTCGGGACGCAATCTCCGGGATGGCGCGTTGCCTTCCGAAGAGCGTTTGCGCATAACCTAACTTACGCGCCGTCTCGACGGCGTTGTCCATATAGGCTTTGATTGCCGGGTAACGCTCAAAGTAGGTGTTAATCAACGCCTGCGCTTCCTTCCGGGGAATCCGTAAGCGCGAGGCAAGTCCAAACGCAGAGATCCCATAGATGATTCCGAAGTTGACCATCTTACAGCGCGTCCGCTGGTGCGCGGTAACTTCGCAGAGCGGGATTCCGTATACCACGCTTGCCGTTTGCGCGTGGATGTCCTCTCCGCGTTGGAACGCAGCAATCATCTGCGCGTCTTTACTAATAGCCGCGGTCAACCGTAACTCCACCTGCGAGTAGTCGGCGGAGAGCAACTTCCACCCTGGCGCACGGGCAACAAATGCCGCCCGGATGCGTTGCCCGCGCTCGGAGCGAACGGGGATGTTCTGCAGGTTTGGATCCGAGGACGAGAGTCGCCCGGTGTCCGTAAAGGTCTGATTAAAGGTGGTGTGGATGCGCCCATCCACCGGGTCAATATGCTCCGGCAACCGATCGACATACGTATTCTTCAGCTTGACGCACGCCCGCCAATCCAAAAGCAAATCCACGATCGGGTGCTTATCGCGCAACTTGAGCAGGAGCTCCTCGTTCGTCGGGAACTGCCCCCGCGTGGTTCGCTTGACCGTTGGGTCGATGTTAAGCCTGCCGAAGAGCACTTCTCCCATCTGCTTGGGCGAAGCGAGGTTGACCCCTGCGCCCGTATATTCGCGGATCGCCAATTCCAACTTGATGATCTCGCTCTCCAGCTCCAGCCGGAAGTGCCGGAGTGCCGCAGGCTCAATGCGCACCCCTTCTTCCTCCATCCCCAGCAGAATACCCGAGAGCGGGGTTTCGCAATCTTCAAAGAGGCGCGTAAGATTCATCTCGCCAAGCCGTTTCCGAAGGGGCGCGTCAAGCTTGAACGCCACGTCTGCGCGTTCGGCGGCGTAATCCACGAGCTTCTCTACCGGCAGATCCGCAAGCGCGTGTTCCTTGTTCGCGCCGATAAGACTCGTGAACGCAATGGGCGCGTAGTGCAGCCATTCATTCGCCACATGGTCAAGGTCGTGGCGGTCGGTCGCGGAGACAAGGTAATGCGCAAGCAACGTGTCATGCAAGCTCCCGCCGAGGTCGAACCCCAACCTCCGGAGCAACGCCCGGTCGAACTTCAACCCATGCCCAACCTTGACGATCCCTTCCGCTTCTAAGATCTTCCGGAATGGCTCAAGCGCAATCTTTTGCTCAACCTCATCCTCGGGCATCGGGACGTACCACGCCCGCCCGTTGGCAAGCGCAAACGAGCATCCGAGCATCCGGTCAAGCCGAGGGTGAACCCCCGAGGCGAGGACGTCGAAAGCGATTTCCTTCTCCGAGGCAAGCTCCTGCGCGAGAGCCTCCCGCGCTTCCTGCGACGTTACGAGCTGATAGGCGTGTGGCGTCTGCTCAAGCGTCTGGTACTGCGCTTGCGCCTTCGCATCCTCGGACTCCTGCGCACTGAAGAGCCCGCCCCCGGCGAAGAGCTGCATCTGCGCCGTGGTCGCGGCAATGCCCAACCGGTTTGCAACGAGATTCAGCTCGTACTTGAGGAGCACCGGAGCCAACGTCTCCAACTTCGGCGGGCGCACGCAGAGCGTATCCCACTCGACGTTAATCGGCGCATCGCGGACGATCGTTACGAGAAACTTGCTGAGCCGAGCCTCCTCGGCGTGCTCCCGGATCTTGTCGCCCATCTTCTGGGAGAGCTCGCCGGTGTGCTCCAAGATGTTCTCAACCGAGCCGTAGGTCTTTAGCAGTTGCTTCGCGGTCTTGGGTCCAATCCCCGAAACCCCCGGCACATTGTCGCTCGCGTCGCCGGAGAGGGCGAGATAGTCGATGAGCTGTTGCGCGCTGTCCAGCTCCCAATGCTCGCAAATATCCTTCTCGGTAAGGAGCGTCTTCTCGCCGGGGTGCAGAATCCGGATGCCCGGCTCGGCGAGCTGACCGAGGTCCTTGTCCGGGGAGGCGATGATAACGTCAAACCCCGCCTTCACGCCCCGGGTAGCGAGCGTCCCCAAGACGTCGTCCGCCTCGAATCCCTCCTCGCGCACGATGTGCAAGCCCCACGCATTCGCCAATTCCTCCGCTTGCCCGATCGCGGCGGCGATGTCTTCAGGCATCTTTTCGCGCTGGGCTTTATAGGCAGGGAAACGCTCATGACGAAAAGTCGGGCTGATGCTTTCTGCCGCAATAGCCAGGTGCGTGGGTTGGAGGTCGCGCAAGAGTTGCTCAAGCGTGGAGGCAAAGAGCGAAAGGGGCGACGTGTTAATCCCCGACGCCGTCCTCCGCGGGCGGTGCAGAAAGACGAAGTATCCCCGGTAAAGAATCGGCATCAAGTCAATGAGCAGGAGGCGTTCGTTAGATGCCATGGAGGTGTTCCTTATTTGTGGGCGGCGGTGCTGGGCTTTTCCCGCCAACGTTTGGCAAGCTCCGCGAAGGAGAGCGAGAGCGGTTCCTCGGGGAGTTGAACCTCTCGCTCCCGAAGCGCACGCAGAAACCGCTCCAGCTCGCAGTTGTCATAAATGCAGTGCTCGGGGTAGAGCGTCAAGTAAAGACTCATCGGCGTTGCTTCTGGCGGGACGAATACCCCCCACGCTCCGGGCAACTTGTACGCCTTCGTCAGGGCTTCGAGAAAGGGCTTGTCCTCCTCGCGCCACCCGGCGTGCGCCTGTTGCGCATACGCCTTCTTAAACCTGCGCCTCTGCGCGTTCAAATTCCACACCGTGATGATCCCGGCGCACGCCAGCATGGCGAGGGTGTAGAGCACGATCCTCTGCCAGCTCATCGCCCGATCCTCCAGCTCCGCCGAACGCCCCGCGCCCGCCTCCGCGCCCAATCCCTTCTCCAACTCCGGCGGACGCACCGAACGCTCCGAGGCGAGTCGCGCCCCTCCAACAAATCCAGCACACGCTGTTGAACGCCCGGCAGATCCTCCGGGCGCAACTCCGGATCCTCAATCGTGAAGAGGTCGCCCGTGCCCCGTTGCTCGTAAAGTCGGAGCTTGCGCCCCTCCGGCGACCGCACCACCTTCCGTTCTACGAGGTTCTTCCCGCGCTCAAGCAGGACGGCGAGGACGTAGATTGCGCTCCTGTCCTCCTGCGCATTCCGCTCCAAGAGACGCCTTAAGAGGTGCTCGGCGGTCTCCTTGCGCAACGGCTCCTCCTTCTGCTTCGCGGGCGTGGCTTGCGGGATGGTGAAAGCCCATACCCCCGAAAACGCCCTCACCGCCTCCGGCTCCAGACTGGCGAAGCACGCCTTGCACAGGTCGCGACGCGTAAGCCCCGCCTCGCCCGTCTCAAGGATGGAGTGCCCGGAGACTCCCGGGGTGAAAGGCAGCCCACACTCGGCACATTGCGCACTGCGTGGCTTGATGTTCCAATCGTTCATGGTTCGCTTTACTTCCCGTCAAAGAGACTCCGGAGGGCATTGTCCAGCTTCTGGTCGAGGGAGTCTCCCCCTTCGCTTGCGCCGTCGAGCGCGTTCGAGAGCGTCTCCTTCAACGCGCTTCCCGTGCGCTTACCGGCGCGTTTGCTCTTGCTGAGTGCCTTTTCCAGACTGGCGGACGCCTTCTTCGTGGCTTGCCCAACCATGCTCGCCCTCAGGAAGTCAAGGACGGGCGAAGTGTCCACCTTCGGCTTGTCGATAGTGCCACGGATGGGCAAGAGCAGAGCCTTCGACGTCTGCCCCTGCGCCTGACCCTTCCCGAGGAGTTGACTCACAAAGGGCAGAGAGAGCGTGTAATCGAGTTCGCGGGTCGCGAGGTCGGTCGTCCCCGAACACGTCAAGGTCGTCCCCGCGATGCTTACCTTGAGGGGCGCACAGGTGAGCTTCCCCTCTTTGACGCCGATCTCCACGTCCTGGTCGGGCAACGTCGCCACCTGCTCCCGCACTCTCAGGAGCCCGAGAATAGTTCCCACGATCCCATTCGGTGCCATGCGGCACTGGCGCGTCTGAAGCGTCAACGCCGTGTCCAGCGAGCGGATCGCTTGCTCGCCCAGCTCCATACGCCAATGGTCGCACTGTAAGTGGATCACGCCGTTGGGCGAGGCGGAGCCGGCGAGGAGGGGCGTAACCGTTTTAAGCCCCGTATCTAGGAGTTCCTGCGTGAGCTGGACGTCTTTGAGAATCGTGCTCTTCTCCGGGAAGGAGAGGACGTAGGGCTTCACGGCGAGGTTGATGCGGGGCGCGAGGGTAACCTCTCCGCCATTCACGCGGAAGCGTCCGTCTAACGAGGCGACGCCTTCGGCGAGTTTGCCCTTCGCCGTTCCGCCTGGGATGTCTAAGCCGGGGATGGTGATGCGCTCAAAGCGCACCTCGGCTTCGCCCTTCCCATAATTGAAGATCCCTGCTGCGCCATTCTGGAGCGGGGCTTCAAAGGAGAAGGGTGCCGACTGCTTCCCCGAAATTGCAATCCCGCTTTCGCGGAGAGACGCACAGGGCGGGAGCGCCCAGAGCGCAGCAAAGTCCGGCGTGAGCGTGCCATTCAGCTTCAACGTCCCGCCGTCTTGGACATACTCTCCCTGCGCTTGGAGCGCGAGTGGAGCGGAGGAGAACGAAACGTCGCGAATGAGGAGGGGCTTGCCCAGCTCAACTGCGCTGTTGAGCGAGAAGGGGAGGGGGATCGCGGGCGTTTCGCCTGATCGGATAGCGAAGTCGGAGGAGGTGATCTGTGCCGTCGCGGAGGGTGTCCCTTCTGCCGTTTGCGCGGTGGCGAGCGCGAAGGCAATGGAGCCATTCAGCGCGGTGGGCTGTTCACCCTTCGCCGGCTTCTGCCACGTTGCCAACACTGCCGGCGTGCAAACGCCATTAAGCGTAGCCTCCGGGAAGCTCTTCCCCGGCTCCAACGTTGCCTGCCCCGTCCCCTTCAGGAGCGGACTCTCAAACGAAAGCCCGGAGAGCACAATCGCCGCGTTGTCTGCTCGCGTAATCTCCGCCTTCCCCTCCAACATCCGCGCCTCGCGGATCGCCCAGGAGGTGGAGGATACGTGCAGATTCTGCAGAGCAAAGACCCACCGCGACCGGAAGTCCGCGAGCGACCCCGTTAGCGCACCGTTGAGATAGACCGAGCCATCGAGTTCCCAATCCTTGGGCAGGGAGGCAAAGGTCGCCAGAGGCTTTACGTTCCCTTGGAGTGCCACCTTCGCACTCCGCACCGAGCGCGTGGCAGGGTTCACATCCTCGGCTTCAATCGTGAGCTTCGCCACCTCGCTTTTCTCCGACGTCGCCGAGAGCACAAGCGAACCGGAGCGGTCATTCATCTGCGCCTGCAGGAGCAGGACGAGCGGACGAGGCAGAGCAATTTCCCCGACGAAGGGGCGCAACATCTCCAGCAGTGCCGCCGCTTCAACGCGTGCCGAGAGCGATCCCTTTTCGAGCGACCCTTCGCCGGATGCCAGCACGCCGGGCAGTTCGAGGGAGAGCCGTTGGACTTGCGCCTCCTCAAGCTTCTGCGGATTGAAGGTGGCTACGAGGTTGACCTTCGGCGAGAAGGCAAAGGGCGTCTTCTGATACGCGCCGGCGATCTCCTGCGTGCGCAGATCCGCCGTGAGCGTATGCGTGCTCGCCGTTTCGCCCTGCTTGAGTGCAAGCGCAAGCGAGAGTTTCCCCTTAGTTAAGGTTGTATCCGGGAGGACAACGCCCACGCGCTGAAGTTCGCTAAGAAGCTCCGGCAGGGAACAGGTCAAAGCGACTTCGCCATCGGGGAGCGGATGCTCGGCG
>CAVDHG010000022.1:0-15187 GCA_963608725.1 Agathobacter rectalis
GGTAAAGATAGGGAAAAAGGGGGTGGTCGAACCGCGATCGAGGTCTTCCCGGTTCGCGTTTGACCCGAACGCGGTGCGGAGACAACCCAAACTCGGTTGCGGGGCATTTTCTGGGACGCCCTCCGTCACTTTTGCATAAGTGCTTGAGTTTTCGACGCCCGATTCTCCCCTTTTTCGGAATAAGCTCTTGCCCTTTCCTGGGATGTGTCGAAAATGGGGCGAGTAGGGGGCAAAAGCGGGGCAAAAATGAACTCAAAAAGAGGGGTCTCCGCACCGCGATCGAGGTGTCTCCGCCTCGCGTCTCCCTCCTCTCCGCCTCTTGTCTCCCCCAAACTCGGTTGCAGGGGTGGGGGAGAGGTAGGGCGGACGGTACTTTATAAAAGAGAACCCCAAGGCATAAGCCTCGGGGTTCGATAAAAGGCAAGGTGAGTGGCGAGCCTTTTCTACAATGCCCATTTGCCATTCTACTGCCGGGAGCCTTCAGTGGTGTATTCCCCCAGAGTTACCTGCCAGTACCTCTAAGATCGCACATTCTCGCCCAAAAGGCAAGCAAAAAGTGAACACATCCTTTCCGATATGCGCCCGGTTTGGAATTGCTCCGCACCGCGATCGAGGTCTGCCCGCCTCGCGTCTCCCTCCTCTCCGCCTCTTGTCTCCCCCAAACGCGGTTCAAGGGGGTAGGGGAAATGGGGGTAAAAAGAAGAAAACGGGAGGCGAAGTTATGAACATTTCACAACATCCCCTACAATGCCAAGTCCTTATCCAGGAAATAGCGCGAATCGCCCTACGAAAACACAAGGACTTATACAGAAATGTTCATAAGTCTGTTCATAAGTACCCCGCAACCGAGTTCGGGTGAGACAAGAGGCGGACACGGGTCGAACACGAGGCGGAGACACCTCGAAGTCGGTTGTGATGTTAATAATGGGTAAGGGCAAATGTGGTATAATGCGTAGCGTTGTTAGGTTAGAGGAGAGTACGCTAGGTATTTTTAGAGTAGCTTCGTGCCGCGTGTGACGTCTTTGTCGTGTTGAGGTGTATCGGGTAAGAAGGAGATCGGAGGTTTTTATGGGTAGCAACGTACAGATCATTAAGGAAGCGCCGTTCGTAAAGGCTGTTACGTCAGACGATAGAAGAGTCCACTGGTGGTTTGTGGCAAAGGATCCCGCCACGAATCGGACGGTATCTACTTTTCTTTCGCCATACGCCTTAATGAAATCCCTTGGCAAAGAGCACGGGGAGGAGGAATTGTTAACGTGCGGTTGCGGAGTTGCGGGATGTGCAGGGTTCTCTGATGAAAGATTCGAGCGTACAGAAGCGAGGTATACACCTCGAAGGAGGGTTGGCAGTTCAACGGTACTGAATACTGGTCTTACGAAGAATTCAAGTCCGAGGTGGACAAGTTCCTCGCCGTTAAACCGTACTTTAAGGCAATCTGGGATGAACTGGAGGAGAAAGCATGATGATGGTGAAGCATCTTGATGGGTTGTACTCTTGAGCGCAAATCATAAACAAATTGCCAACGCCGATCAACATTGAACCGGGATTGGGGAGAGGTTGCCTCTAGTTTGACCCGGTGTCCGCCTCGCGTTTGGGGGAAAGGTGGTTGCGGGGGTAGGGGCGGAGTGGGGAGATGTGGTATGATAAGGGGTCAAAAGGGCGTTATGGTTTATTTCATCAGTGGCGTTGATACGGACGCGGGAAAGAGCATCGCGACGGGGTGGTTGGCAAGGCGTTGGCTGACCGAGGGGAAAGACGTCATCACGTTGAAACTGGTGCAAACCGGGAATCGGGGATCGTCGGAGGATATTGCCCGTCATCGCGCTATGATGGGGCGCACCTTCCCGGAAGATGCGGAAGGGTTGACCGCGCCACAGATTTTCGCGTACCCCTGCTCGCCCCACCTCGCGGCGAAGCTGGAGGAAAAAGAGGTTGACCTCGCGTGCGTGCTGGATGCGGTTCGGGCGTTGGAGGCGAGGCATGAGATCGTACTCGTGGAAGGGGCGGGAGGGCTACTCGTCCCGCTCACAGAAACGCTGACCACGCTTGACTTCGTCATGCAGCAAGGCTGGGAAGTAATCTTTGTTACGGGCGGAGTCTTGGGTTCGATCAGCCACACGCTCCTCGCCTTTGAAGCCCTCCAGGCGCGTCGCGCAACCGTTGCCGGGGTTATCTACAATCGCTATCCCGGGCGGAAGGATTTGGTCATCGATAACGAGTCGTGCGCCTTCTTGCGTAAGCAGGTGGCGCAACGTTTCCCGCAGGCGCAATGGGACGAACTGCCGGTGCTCGACTTGACTCCGGCTTCGCCCCTCGCGCAGGAGCAACCTGTCCGAGCGGAGGAGAAGCGACGCCCCCGCGTGAAGACTTTCCCGGTTAACTTTCTCCTTGAGGGCAAGCGGGCATTAGTTGTTGGTGGCGGGCAAGTCGGCTTGCGCAAGACGCGTGCGCTCCTGGACGCCGGAGCGGAGGTGCGACTCGTTTGCCCCAAGGCGTTGCCCGAGTTTGACGCTTTGCCGGTTGAGTGGCGCGAGCGCGGGTTCATGCCCGAGGACGTGGATGGCGTGCGCGTGGTGCTGGCGTGCACGGATGAAAAGCACGTCAACCGTCAGATTCTCAGCGTGGCGCGGATCAAGGGCGTGCCGTGTTGTTGTGCGGACGGGAACTGGGCGGAGGCGGACTTCATTGTCCCTGCCACCTTGCGGACGGATGATTTGTTAATCTCGGTCTCAACGAATGGGCAGAGCTGTCGCACGGCAAAGGAAGTCAAGAACGCGCTTGCCCGATCGCTCGCGCAGTGTTCGCCGGGAGTCCTCTTCGTGCACGGCATCGAGTGCGCCGTGCCACTCCCGCCGGTGGAGGAGCTCTCGAAACGGCTCAGCTTCTTAAACGGACTCTACGGGTGGTGCTTCCTGCAAACGTGCAACCGGACGGAGCTTCTCGCGTGGGCAGCTCCGGAACTGATCGCAAGCGGTTTGCTCGCGCACGCCATGCATTTGCCGAGTGGGGCGTATACGCACTTTGGGGAACGCGCCATGCATCACCTGGTGATGGTGCTTGCGGGGATGCGCTCGCACATGGTCGGGGAGTTCCACATCGTCGGGCAAGTGCGCGACGCTATGGATACGGCGCGTCAGGAAGGGTGGGCGCACGGCTCGCTCTTGCAGGCTTATGCGGACGCGTTGAAGCTCTCGCAAGTGGTGCGCAAGGCAATTCAGCCGCTCATCCCGGAGATTGAAGTGGAGGATCTCGCGCTCGCCGGAGCGCAGGGGCGAGTGGTCATCGCGGGGACGGGGAAGCTTGGGCGAGATGCCGTTGCGAAGGCGCACGCGTTGGGGCTTGAAGTAACCGTGCTCTACCATCAGCACCCGATGGCGGGCGAGGAGTCGCGCCCCTTGGAATCGTGGCGCGAGGCAATTCAGGGAGCCGACCGCTTCATTACCGCGCTCGCGTGCCCGGAGCCGCTCTTCGATGCGCAGGGAATCGCAACGCCGATATACGACCTCGGTGCGCCACAGAATGTCCGGGGAGGGGAGAAGGTCTTTAATTTGGATTCGCTCCGCGGGGACTATCTCGCCCGGACGGGGAAACTCTCCGAGATCGTCCGCGCTGCCGAGGATGCCTATCGGGAGAGCACCCATGCGTGAGCCCTTCCGCGTCGGCGCACGTGACTCCCAGCTCTCCCTCCTTCAGGCGCAGGACGCGCTGAAGCACTTGGCGCACGATACCGGATGCGCGTTCGATCTGGTGCCGTTCTCCTCTCCCGGCGACCGCGACCAACGCACCGATTTGCGCAATAGCCCGGAGGACTTCTTCACTCGCGACCTTGATGACGCGCTCCGCGCCGGGGCTATCGATTGCGCCATCCACTCCGCCAAGGATTTGCCCGAGACGTTGCAGACGCTCCAAGGCGAGGCTTCAAGCGGTGCGCCCGAGCTGGATTGGTTTTGGCTCCCGTGGCGCGAAGACCCTCGCGACTGCCTCGTGGCGCGGACGCCGGAGCCGGCGGTTATCGGCGTCAGTAGCGAGAGGCGGGCAAAGTGGGCGGCGGAGCGGTTCCCGAAAGCCGAGTGTCGCGCTTTGCGAGGAGCGATCCCCGAACGTTTGGCGCAACTGGACGCCGGGAAGTTTGATGCTATTTTGGTTGCTGCCGCTGCCTTGCACAGGCTGGGCTTGCAGGCGCGGATCACGGAGTATATCCCGCTTTCGGAACTGACTCCGCCTCCGGGGCAGGGCGTGCTCGCGTTGACCTTCCGGCGTGCGGACGTGCGCTTCCAGAAACTGCGGAGTCTCTACGTCAAAGCCGTCCGCTTCGTTGGGGCAGGCGTCGGGGATGCGGAGCTGTGCACGCTTGCCGGGCTTCGGGAATTGCAGCAAGCCGATTGCGTGATCTACGATGCGCTCATGGACCCTGCGCTCCTGCAGTATACGCAGGGCGAGAGGCTCTACGTCGGGAAACGCAGTGGTGCGCACGCGCTTGCGCAAAGCGCGATCACCCGCCTTATCGGCGAACGCGTCCGGCGTGGAGAGCGCGTGGTGCGCCTGAAGGGAGGCGACCCGGGGATCTTCGGGCGTCTGGCGGAGGAAACGGACGCCTTGGCAGCCGATGGAATCCCCTTCCGCGTGGTGCCCGGGATCTCCGCGCTTACCGCGGCGACCACCTCGACCGGGATGTTGCTCACGCGCCGAGGCGAGAGCAAGGGCTTTCACGTGGAGACCCCGCGAAGCACGGGCAACGCGATGCCCAGCGTCTTCTTTATGGCGTTGGAGTCGCTCGCTGAGCTTGCGACGCGTTTTGCGCCGGAGACGCCGTGCGCGATTGTCTGCGATGCCGGTGCGCCGACGCAACGGATCTTTAGGGGGACGCTTCGGGAGCTTGCCTCGAGTGCGCCGTGGGGGACAAGCGCGGGGCTGGTTATCGTGGGCAAGAACGCCGAGCGAGCCTTCCCGCAACTGGGGGCTTTCGGCGGGAAGCGGATTTGGGTTACGGGGAGCCCGGACGTTGCCGAGAAGGCTCGTACCGCGATAACGGACTTCGGCGGAACTCCGGTGGTGCGTCCGCTCATCCGCTTCGAAGCGACAGCGCGGGTCAAGATCCGCCCGAGCAAGGCATACACGCACCTGCTTATTACCTCCCCGACCGCCGCTCGGATGTTCCTTCGGCAAATGGAGAACCCGATTCAGTTCGTTCCCAAACGGCTGATTGTTACGGGCGCGGGGACTGCCGAAGTGCTCAAGCATTGGCACGTGGATACGCTCATGCCGGAAGCCGACTTCTCGTCCAAGGGGTTGCTCGCCACCTTGCCTGCGGATTTGACGGGTATGCGGATTCTGCGCGTGCGGAGCGAGGAGGCGGGGACTGCGCTCGCGGACGCGCTCAAGGCGCGTGGGGCGAAGGTCAAGGATCTGCCTATCTATAGGACGATCGCGCTCCCCGAGGTTGAGCCTCCGCCACATGACGCCGTCTTCCTTGCTTCCTCTTCGGCGGCGCGGGCGTGGTTGAGCAGTTCGGCTCCGCGTGAAGTGGACGTGCTTGCCCTGGGTAACCCCACGGCGCAAACGCTCCGCGAGCACGGCGTGGAGCCTAAAGTAGTTGCGCCCGTCCAGACCATCCAGGAGCTTTTCTTTGCCTATGCCTGCGCCCGCTTCAACTAAGCACTCCACAGCGAAGCCCGCAGGCGAGGAGCCGATCGCGGCACTCGCCACGGCGTCCGGTCTCGGCGGGGTGGCAATCATCCGGCTGAGCGGTTCGGGCGTCTACGCTATCGCTGATAAGCTTACGCGCCTTTCGCCTCCGCCGAGCGCACGACCCGCCGGGACGTTCGCCTACGCGAAGGTGCTGGACGGGCGCGGGGAAACCTTGGATGACGCCGTCCTCCTCTTCTATCGCGCCCCGCATAGCTATACCGGCGAGGACGTGATTGAGCTGTGCGTGCATGGCGGGCAGACCGTCCCGCAAGCCGTGCTGGAGCGACTCTTGGAGCTTGGTGCTCGCCCTGCCGAGCCCGGCGAGTTCACGAAGCGCGCCTTCCTGAATGGACGCCTCGACCTCACGCAGGCGGAAGCAGTTGCCGACCTCATCGCCGCCCGGACGCCCCGCGCCGAGAAGGCCGCCCGCGCCAACTTGGAAGGTCGCCTCGGTCAGTCGCTCTCGCCCCTTTACGACGAGGCTCTCGCCTGCTCCGCCGAGGTGGAGCACGCCCTTGATTTTGAGGAAGACGAGCTTCCCGCGGATTTCTTTCCACGCCTCTCGGAGCGTCTCGACGCCCTGACTTCCCGCGCCGAACGCCTTCTTGCCACGTGGCACGAGGGGCGTCTCCTCCGCGATGGGGCGCGTGTGGTTATCGCCGGGAAGCCCAACGTCGGGAAGTCCTCTCTGCTCAACCTCCTTCTCGGGGCTCCCCGCGCCATCGTGAGCCACGAGCCGGGCACGACGCGGGATGTTATTGAAGAGGTCTTCCAACTGGATGGTTACCCTTTGCGCCTGACGGATACGGCGGGCTTGCGTGAGGCTCCGGGTGCTGTTGAGCGTGAGGGCGTGGCGCGGGCGCGTCAACTCCTCGACCAAGCCGACCTCGTGCTCTACCTCGTCGCCTCCGACGATCCGGATGACACGCCTCCGCCGGGTGCACTCGTGGTGCGGACGAAGGCAGACCTCGCTCCGAACGCCTCCTTCGCTGAGCCTGCGATTTCCGCGACGCAGAACCCGGAAAGTGCTCGCGAAACCGTCTGCGCTTTGCTTCGCGAACGCTTACGACTCTGCGCCGGCGAGACGCCCCATGCTACGTTGGCTACGGCGCGCCAGTTCTCCGAGCTTTCGACGGCGAAGGCGAGCTTCCAGCAAGCCGCGCAACTCTTTCGGCGCGGGGGCTGGGATGCCGTCCCCGCAGCGCAATGTTTGCGCACCGGAGCGGAAGCTCTCGGGCGGATCCTCGGGCGCGTCTACTCTGCCGATCTGCTGGACAGCATCTTTAGTTCGTTCTGCGTGGGCAAGTAGCGGGCGTTACTGCCACGTCGCCGAAGTCTGCCACGCCGGGAGCCAACCTTCCCGAACGCTCCGAAAGCAGTGCCCCTCAACCTGCAGCTCCACCGCTCGCAATGCCTGATTCGGCACGCGCAGTTTCGCCCAATCCTCTTGCGTGAGCGTATCTTCCCGCAGACGCAGGAAGATCGTCGGGTCCCATCCATACACCTTGTCCCCCACCACGGGGAAGCCGAGCGAGCGCAACGATGCACGAATCTGGTGCGTCCGCCCCGTTACCAACTCCGCCGAGAGGAGCGACGTCCCCTTCCAAGGTCCCTCCCCAATTCGTTCGAACCACGTCGCCGCCCCGCGATTCGGCGAAAGCTCCGGCAATTCTTGGCACAGACGCGCCTGCTCCAACCTGCGCATGGAGTAGACCGGCGGTTCGTTGCTCCGGTGAATCTCCCCCACGGCGCACCACCTCCCCGCGGGGAACTCCCCCTCAACAAGCACCTGATACCGTTTAATCTTCGGCGTGCGAACAAGCCTCTTCGCCGTCTGCCCATTCTTCGCCACGAGGACGAGTCCACTCGTTTCGCGGTCGAGCCGGGAGATGAGGTGAATCGTATTCCCCGGGCGATACCGTCTCAGGAGCGTGTCGAGCGTATGCTCGCGATAACTGCCACTACTGTGAACCGGGAGGTCGGCGGGCTTATCGACCACCAACATCTCGGCGTCCTCGTAAATCCAGCGAACGTCGGTATCGACGAAGGGGTCAATGCGCACGAAGCCCCTCGCTTGGGTCAATCTGCCCATCGCCCTCGCCGCGCAGAGCCAGCACCTCCCCCACAAGGAAGAGCGAACCGCAGATAACAACCGTTCCCTGCTGTTCGTGCGCCCACGTCGTCGCCGCATCAATCCCGGCTTCGACCGACGCCATCGGCACAACCTGCGGTGCGCCCACGCGCCGCGCCAACTCCGCAAGCTCTTCTGGCGGGAGCCCACGCTCGTTCGCGAGCGGAACTGTCCAGACTGCTGAGACTAAAGGCAGGATCTCGCGAAGCGCAGGCTCGATCGCCTTGTCCGCGCAAAAACCGCAAACCAACGCCACGCGCCGGCGCACGTGCATCGACTTCAACGCCTCGCGCAACGCGTGCAACGCGTCGGGGTTGTGCCCGCCATCTAGGATGGTGGGCGGGTCGTCGGAGATGAGCTGACACCGCCCCTGCCACACGACCGTCCGCAACGCCTCGGCGAACGCCTTCGGGGGCACCGGAAGCCCCTGCTCGCCGAGTCGCTCCAGAGCGCATAACGCCGTGGCAGCATTTTCCACTTGATACGTCCCGGCAAGGCGCGTCAGGGCTGCCGGGTAATCGCAGGCGGGCGAAGAGCATTGGAGCGTCTGACCATGAAGCGTCCGACGCGAAACGGTAACGCGGATTTCCTCCGAGGCGTCGTGCAAGGGCGAAGCGCACGCCTGCGCCACCTGCGCAATCACGGCTTTGGCTTTGGCGTCCATCGCGCCGATCACAACCGGTCGCCCCGCCTTGATGATCCCCGCCTTCTCGCCCGCGATGGCTTCAAGCGTATCGCCCAGAATGGCGCAATGGTCCAACGCTACGTGCGTGATGACCGAGACGAGCGGCGCTTCCAAGACGTTCGTAGCGTCCCAACGCCCGCCCATGCCCGTCTCGACCACCGCGATGCGAATCCCCGCCTCGCGAAAGAGCACCCATGCGCACGCCGTAAGCACTTCGAAGAAGGTCGGCTCCACGCCGATCGCCCGGCTCGCAGCGTCCACGGTGTCCAGCGCACGCCCCAATGCGTCGTCCGAGACCTCCTCGCCGTTGATGAGGAAGCGTTCGTTGACCCGGATGAGGTGGGGGGAGGTGTACCGCGCCACGGGCAGACCCATCGTCCGCAACGCCGCCTCGCAAATCGCCGCCACGCTCCCCTTGCCATTCGTCCCGGCAATGTGGATGGCAGCAAACGTCTGCTCCGGATTCCCCAACGCCGCGCACAGCTTGCGCATGGAATCCAGCTCCGGGTTTATCCCGAAACGCCGTCGCCCGGCAAGTCGCTCCAAAAAGGCACGCATCTCAGACCTCAAAAACAGCGAGGCACCTCCGCCGTGCGGACGTGCCCCGAATCTGCATAAGCCCTTACGCCTTACTTGGCGCAGGCAGCCTTCGTCTTGAGTGGCGTGCGAAGGAGATCGCGCCGCTGGACGGCATTGAGCTTCGCCACCACGGCTTCGTCCATACCGAGAGCCACCAAACGCTTGCACTGAACGGCATCACGACGGCGACGGGCACCTTCGGACTTCACCGGACGCGTCGCCGGCTTCTTGTTAAGGGTACGACCTGTTCCCATGTTGTGAACCTCCAAAATCTCTACTCGAATGCAGAAACGGAAAAAGTGCGCAAAGTATATCACTTCTTCTCCCCCCACGTCAAACGCCACTCAATTCCATCCTTCCTTTTTGCCCCTTTTCCTCACCACCCCCCGCAACCGAGTTCGAGGTGTCTCCGCACCGCGTTTCCCCCAAACGCGAACCGACCTCACCCCGATCGCGGTGCGGAGACCCCTCTTTTTAGGTTCAAAATCCACCCCTCCCCGCCCCCAAGTTGTGAACATTTCGCCACATCCCTTTTCCCTCTAAGCCCTTATCGCGAAAAATGGGCGAATCGCCCGACGAAAACTCAAGCACTTATGCGGAAATGTTCGCAAGTCTGTTCATAAGTGCCTCCGAACCGAGTTTGGGGTCTGTCCGCACCGCGTTTGACCCGATCGCGGTGCGGAGACAGGTCGAACTCGGTTGCGGGGGGATGTGGGGTAGGGGGCTTTTTGCTATTCTATGAGGATATGAAAGTGCTTGTGATCGGTAGCGGCGGGCGAGAGCACGCCATCGTGTGGAAATTGGCTCAGGATGCGTGCGCACCAAAACTCTTCTGTGCGCCCGGAAATGCCGGAACCGCCGCCCTGGCAACTAACCTTCCGCTTCAGGCTGAAGATGTCCCCGGCATTGTGGCGTGGGCAAAGGCGAATCGCCCCGACTTGGTGGTGGTGGGCCCCGAGGCTCCGCTCTGCGCCGGGTTGACGGACGCCTTAGAGGTCGAAGGGTTTGCCGTGTTTGGTCCCTGCCAAGCGGCGGCGAAGCTGGAGGGGAGCAAAGCCTTCTCCAAGGATGTGATGGAAGCGGCAGGCGTGCCCACGGCGCGTTTCAAGACCTTTACGAACTCGGCAGACGCGCTCGACGCGCTCGACGACTTTGACCTCCCGGTGGTGATCAAGGCGGACGGCTTGGCGGCGGGTAAGGGCGTGGTTATCGCTCGGACGCGCCCGGAAGCCGAGAACGCCATCCGCGAGATGTTGGACGGCGGTCGCTTCGGCTCGGCAGGTGCGGAAGTGGTTATCGAGGCGTTCTTGGAGGGCGAGGAGGCGTCCGTCTTCGCGTTGTGCGATGGGGAGCACGTGGTGCTTCTCCCGGCGGCGCAAGACCATAAGCGCGTCTTCGACAACGACGAGGGCCCCAACACCGGCGGGATGGGCGCGTACACGCCCGCACCGATCGCAACGCATGACGTGATGCAGTTCACCCGCGAAAAGATTGTGCTCCCGGTGTTGCAGGAGCTGAAACGGCGGGGCATTACGTACCGGGGGGTGCTCTTCTGCGGGCTGATGATCGGAGCTAAGGGCATCAACGTGCTGGAGTTCAACTGTCGCTTCGGAGATCCGGAGACGGAAGTTGTCCTGCCGAGCATCGCTTCGGACTTGCTCCCGATTCTGATGGCGTGTGCGCAAGGCTCGTTGCGCGAGGAGCTGGTGCAGTTGCGTGCCGAATCCGCCGCTACGGTGGTGATGGCAGCTCCCGGTTATCCGGGCAGTTACCCCAAGGGTTTGCCCATCACGGGAATCGAGGAGGCGGAGAAGCGCGATTGCTTGGTCTTCCACGCCGGCACGGCGCACCGGGAGGACGGCACCTTGGTTACCGCCGGCGGGCGCGTGCTCACCGTAACTGCCTTCGGTAAAGACCTGCGCGAAGCCGTCGCGAAAGCCTATGAAGGCGTTGGGTGCATCCACTTCGAGGGCGCACACTACCGGCGCGACATCGCCGCCAAGGCATTCAAGTATCTCTAGTTTCAGACGAAAGGCGTTAGTAATGGCAGAACCGCTCGTTGGTTTGATTATGGGCAGCGACTCCGATTGGGGCACCATGCAGAAGTGCGTGGCGGAGTTGAAGGCTTTCGGAATCCCCTTTGAGGCGCACGTGATGAGTGCGCACCGGACGCCCGAACGCGCCGCGACGTACGCTTCGGAAGCCGAAGCGCGTGGGCTGAAGGTGTTAATCTGCGCTGCGGGAATGGCGGCGCACCTCGCGGGCGTCATCGCGGGGAACACCACGCTCCCGGTGCTCGGCGTGCCGATGAAAGGTGGCGCGCTCGACGGTCTCGACGCCCTGCTCGCCACGGTGCAGATGCCCGGCGGAGTCCCGGTTGCAACGTTGGCTCTCGGGAATGCTGGAGCCGTCAATGCCGGCGTTTTGGCGGCGCAGATCTTGGCGTTGTCCGACCCTGCGTTGCGCGAGAAGTTGCACGCCCGTAAGGCGGAGATGGCGCAGAAGGTGGCGATGGCGGACGCCAAGCTCCAGGAGTCGCTATAAGTGTTCCTCCGGGGTGCGCTTGCCTGTTTGGTGATGACGGCGTGCGCGGTGGCGCAGGCGTTGACGTTCAGCAATGCCTACTCCTCCCCGCGGACGCCCGAGCGCGCCGTCCGGAAATCGACCGACTATATCATTCTGCACACCACTGAGGCGGAGGCGGGTTCGTCTCTGCGTAAGCTCAGCCAGAATGGCGAGGCGCACTACTGCGTTGACCGCGACGGCAAGGTCTACCGCATCGTTCAACGGTCGCGGGTGGCGTACCACTGCGGCACGAGCATGTGGAACGGCAGGAAGAATATCGACGACTTCTCCATCGGCATTGAGGTGGTGGGCTACCACAATCGCGCCTTGACCGCCCGCCAGTACGCCGCCTTGCGCGAGCTGATCCTCCTGCTCCAGAAGCTCTACGGCGTGAAGGACGCCAACGTGATGCCACACGCGCAGGTCGCTTACGGCACGCCCAACCGCTGGCATCCCAAGAGTCATCGCGGGCGCAAGCGGTGCGGAATGGGGTACGCCACGCCGGAGATTCGCAAGCTCATCGGCTTGAAGGAGCGGTGGCTCGCCGACCCCGACGTCCGTGCCCGTCGCCTCGTGGTGGGGGATGCCTATCTCGCTCGGGTGCTCTACGCCAAGCAGGGCGCGGGCTTGCTCCCCTACACGCCTCCCAAGTCGCTCGCCACGAAGTCCACCTCTGCCTCCGCGAAGAAGGCGAAGTCAACCGCCCCAACCGCGAGCGCGAAACCCGCCACCGCCTCCCCCGCCTCGGCGAACGACAACGGCGGAATCATCGTGCGCGGTCGCTCGGCTTGGGACATCGCTCGGGACGCCTATAACGCCTCCTCGACCCTCTACATCTTCCCCGACGGCACGCGCCTTACGGGCGACAAAATCCGCGATTGGGAGAGCCTTGTTGCCGGCACGCGGGTCATCTTGGGCGATGCCGATTCCTCCGGTTCGCCCTTGCAGGAACTGACCTCCGGGCAACATCCGCGCCAAGTCGCGGGCGACGCCGTGCGCGACGCCGATACGTGGTACTTCCGCCCCGGTGGCGGGCGCGTCCAAGGCTCGGCTCTCACGGAGAAGCAGCTCGCCGCCCTCCCCGCCGGAACGAAAATCCTCGTTGGCTACGCCATCGGCGGACCCGTTACCAGTCGCAAACTCCCCTCGCAGATTTGCCCCACGCAGTGGGACGCTCCCGAGACCTTCTACCTCATGCCCGGCAAACCGCTTAAGGCGTTTAACGACGTCGATATGCGTCGCGTCCCTGCCGGCACCTATATCTTCTACCGCAACTGATTCCCCGGAGTGCACGTATGCGCCGATTCCTCGCTATCCTCCTTCTCCTCTTTCCCCTTGCGCCCGTCCTGGCTTCCGCGGAGCTTCAACCTGTCGGCTGGGGCGTGGTAACCACTGCCGAGCCGAAAGCCTACGACAAAACCGGCAAGAGCATGACGACCCTTAAGGCGGGCGAGATCTTCAGCGTGCTTAAGGCTGTCTCCCTCAACAAGACGCCCGCTTACTACATCGAAGTCCACCGGAAGACGAGTCGCCGTTGCGTGTTGGCGAGCGCAGATTGCAAAGTCTTCCTTGAGCTACCCGATGCCGACAACGTCTCCGCCCAGAACGAGCTCAAGCAGTTCCAGCAATTGCTCTCCGACTACTATCTCACCTTGGCTCTGCGCGACTCCCTCCTCGCCCGCGCCCGCACGCGCCACTTCGCCTCCTCCCCCGCCAAACGCCTCGAAGAATTGAAGACCGAGCTTGCCGGCGTCCCCGACAAAGACCGCGCCTATGCCGCCGCGCAGGAGAAGGCGAAGAGCAATGCCGAGCGTCTGCGCTACCGCGACCTACGCAAGGAGCTACGCTATCGGACAACCGGACTTCAACAGGAGATCGAGCGCGTAAAGGCGGAGGCTGAGGCGTGGACTCGCGCTCACCCCTTTGACGATAGCGCCATCCGCTCTTCGTCCGTCTGGAAACGGCTCACCGCGCAACTCCGCGAAAAGGAAGAGTTGCTCGTTCCCCTTGCGGGCATCTCTCCGGCGGCGGAGTAGCCTCCTCCTTTACACTTTCCCGAACCTTCTGCGCCACCCCTCCGCACCGAGATTGGGTCGCGTCCGCCTCGCGTTTGCCTCCTCTCCGCCTCGCGTCTCCCTCGAACGCGGTTGCGGGGGGAGACAAAAAAGCGCGGGGCATCGCACGCGATGCCCCGTCCAAAAGAAGCGGTAAGGCTGACCTTTAGATTAAAGACGCTTCTCGCCGTTGACGAAGACGGCTTTAACGGCGAAGGATTCGTCGTCCAAAACCGTGATGTCTGCCGTGTAGCCCGGCTCGATGCAGCCGAGCGTGTTCTCCAACCCGTGCTCGAGAGCCTGGTTGTAGGAGGTCGTCTTCACGAGGACGTTGAGCGGCATCCCGGTGATCTCCCAGACATTCTTGAGGGCGATGTTCATCCGCAGGATGGAGCCGGCGAGTGCACCGTTGGAGGCGAGGCGGGCGGCACCATTCTCCACGATAACGTCCAACCCGCCGAGACTGGAGGGACCGTCGGGCATATGGCTGGCGCGCATGGAGTCGGTGATAAGGAGAATGTTCTCGATGTCCTTCGTCTGGAACGCCAGCTCAATCATCTCGGGGCAGAGGTGGATTTTGTCGCAGATCATCTCGGTGCGCAGATCATCCAGGAGAAGCCCCGCGCCGACGAGCCCGATGTCCCGGTGGTGGAGGGGCGTCATCTGATTGCAGAAGTGCGTCAAGTGGCGAAGTCCCGCCGCGTAGACCGCCTTAAACTCCTTGTAGGAGCACTTGGTGTGCCCGGCGGAGGGGACGATCCCCATCTCAAGGCACGCACGGGCGAACTGCGCACCGTTGCCGACCTCGCTCTCGGGGGCGAAGGAAACTTGGCAGACGGGCGTGATGGCGTTGAGTCGCTTCACCTCTTCAATGTCCGGCTTGCGCAGGAAGTCGGGATTCTGCGCGCCGCAACAGGCGGGGTTAATGAAGGGACCCTCAAGGTGGACGCCGAGCACCTTGGCGTAGGTCTCGTGCTCGCGGTAGTGCGCCACGTGCTTGAGCGAGGCGGCAAGCTGTTCTTCGGGCAGGGTCAACGTGGTCGGGCACCACGACGTGCACCCCTCTTCCAGCTTGGCTTTGGCGATGGTTTCGATCGCGGTGGGGTCTTCCGAGTCGCAGACGTCGACTCCCGCGGCTCCGTGGGTGTGCACATCGATGAAGCCGGGCATGACGAGCTGACCTTCGGCGTCGAAAACGGAGTCGACGTCCGTGGGTAGCGGCGTGCCAGGTTGCAACACCTTGGCGATCTTGCCACCTTCGATAACGATCGCTCCGCCGTCGAACTCGTACCCGGGGCTGACGATATAGGCGTTCTTGATAAGACTCTTGGACATGACGTACTCCTTCTCCGAATTAAGCAGTACTCCTAGTATACACCATCCGCCCCCCAAACGCGAACTTGACGCCCCAACCCTCCCCCTCCCCGCAACCGCGTTTCCCCTCCCTCCGCACCGCGTTTCCCCCAAACGTGAACCGGACAGACC
>CAVDHG010000023.1:0-14977 GCA_963608725.1 Agathobacter rectalis
ACCTCCCAGGCATTCGCCGAGCGTTTGGCGGAGGAGGCCCCCGACCTCCACTCTCAGGAAGATCGAAAGCGGTTCGCCATTAACGACTTCCTTGAGCACCTCTCTAACATCTTGGTTCGAACCGGCATGAACGCCCTAACGCTCCCGATTGCGGTAGGCTTTTCGGACGACGACCCGCACAACGTGGAGGCGGTGCGCATCTACATCGAGCAAGTCCTGACGCGTCGCTTCCCGGACGTCAAGTTCTGCGTTTACGACACCTCGGACGGCACGGGGGCGCAGAAGATGGTGATCTCCGGGCAAATGGAGTTGCCCCTGAAATGACGCAGCCTCCGCAAAACGCGAGTGCGCCCAAGCGAATTGGCGTGGCATTCTCCGGCGGGGTGGATTCTGCGGTGAGCGTTCGCCTCCTCCGGGAGCAGGGGTGGGACGTCGAAGCGTGGCACATGTTGACGTGCACTGCGCACCCCGAGCCGGGCGTCGTGCAATTAGCTGAAGCCCTCGACGTTCCGCTCCATCTTGTGGACGTGCGCGAGCCTTTCGAGAAAAGCATCGTTGCTCCCTTTTATAAGGCATACGCTTCCGGGTTGACGCCAAACCCCTGCGTATGGTGCAATCCTTTAATAAAGTTCGGACTCTTGCGTGAAGCCATTGGCGGGATGATGGCAACCGGGCATTACGTCGGCAAAGGTGTCGAACCCGCGAGTGGCGTCCTAACGCTCCAATGCGCACACGATGCCGCTAAGGATCAGAGTTACTTCCTCTATGGGCTCTCCTCGGAAGTCCTTGCGCAGACGGTTTTCCCGCTCGCGGGGAAGACGCGGCAGGAAGTCGTAGCCCTAGCGCGGGCGTGGAAGCTCCCGCTACCGGAAGCGAAGCTCGCCTCGGGCAGTCAAGACGTCTGCTTTCTCCACGGGTGCGACTATCGCGCAGAGCTTCTCCGCCGATACCCGGAGGCGAATCGCCCGGGCGACATCTTGGACATGGCGGGCAAGGTGATCGGTCGGCACACGGGTCTTGCGAACTATACCCGCGGGCAACGGCGGGGAATCGGCGTTGCCGTTGGCGAACGCGCCTTTGTCGTCTCCTTCGACCGCGAGCGCAATACCATCACGCTGGGGACCCAAGAGGATCTGCGCGTCCGCTCGTTTTTCGTTTCGGGCATCCACTGGATTGTCCCGCCGACCTTCCCGCTCCGGTGCTCGGCGGTCAGCCGTTATCACCACCAGGCGTTCGCGTGCGTGGTGGAGAGTGATGGACGCGTGATTGCCGACGAACCGCAAACCTTGGTAACGCCCGGGCAGTCTTGCGTCTTCTACCGCGAAAACTGGGTGCTCGGTGGCGGGACTATCGCCGAGGGGCAGGGGCACTGCGCATGATGGGTAGGCGAACATTCCTCGCACTAACCGGCGGAGCCTTGATGTGCTCGCGCCGTGCGCTCTGCGCCGAGGCGGACTCTTCCCCGGAGTTGGCGCGCTTGGTGCTCTCTGCGCCGACGCAACAACGCGTCCTTGATGGTTCGCTTCGCGCCGGCGTATTCATGGATACGGGCACGGGCAAGCCCGAGAGCGGGATGTTCGGCAACACGCGCAAGTATGCCGACGGCTCTCCGCGCTTTCACGAGGGGATCGACATCGCGCCTGTCCAGCCTTGGCGTCGGGATTCTGACCCCACCGATTGCGTCCGCGCCGTGGCTCCGGGGCGCGTGGTGTATATCAATCACTGCTCGCGCAATCCTTCGCTCTACGGCAACTATATCGTCCTAACGCATAAGGTGCACGCCTTTGGCACCATCTACACCCTTTATGCTCACCTGAGGCGAATCGATCCGGCGTTAACCGCGGGGCAGTGCGTTCCATCTGGGCACCCGCTGGGTATCATGGGGCATACTCCCGATTTCCCGCTCGCACGCGCCCACCTGCACTTTGAGATTGGGATCATCCTAAATCGCTATTACCCGCTTATCGATCCGCAACACGGCATCTGGAACGGCGCGAACCTCTACGGACTCGACCCCTGCGTTGCCTTCGCCGAACAGCGAGCTCGCGGTTTCTTCGACATCGCTTTCTATATTAAAAGTCGCCCCATCGCGTGGGGAGCGTTCATCCCGCCGGGGGAGCTGCCGGATTACTTCAAGCGTTATCCCACTCTCTGGTACGGCGAACACCAGAGTGCGCATCCGAGCTGGATCGCCTTTTCCTACGAGGGCATTCCCGTCTCCGGTCGGAGCCTTGCGCCCGGTGAGAAGGTCCCCGCGCACCTGCTCGGCTCCGCGGAAGAACTGCGCAAGGGGCGCAACTGGGCAGACCCGAAGCGCGGTCGTGCCTTGCTCGAAAACCTGACGGTCTCCCCGGTGAACCCGCCCGCGGATCCGCAACGCCTTAAAGAAGTGGGGAGCATTTCCTCAAGGAGGACACCATGCGCATTCTGTTAGTCGACAATCTCCTCATCCGGCGATATGGCAAATTGCGCATGGGGCCCGGTCGCGCCCTCGCGTGCGGTGCCATCCGCGGGAATCACCGCCTCTGCGAGTTTTCCGATCGCGACCTCGCGCGGTACATGGGCTACGGCATCCGCGCCCTCGGTGAACGCCGCGTCAACTCCGCCCTCCTGCGGACGGTGCGCAACTTCCGCCCGGAGGTTATCCTCCTTGGGCACTGCGACTTCATCCGGAACGCCACCCTCGAGCGTGCGCGAGAACTCGTCCCCGGGCTTAAGATTGCCCACTTCAACGTCGACCCCCTCTGCGATGCGCACCCGCAGGAGCAAATGCGCGAGCGCATGGAGAGCTGCGACGCCCTCTTCGCCACCACCGGCGGATCCGAGCACCTTACGCCCTTCCTCTCTTCGCGCAACGTTGTCGCCTACATGCCCAACCCTTGCGACCCCGCGCTCGAATCGCTCGACAACAGTACGCGCCCCGCGCAGGATTTCGTGTGCGACCTCTTCTATGCCGGGCAACCGCGCAAGGGCGATCCGCGCCTGGACTTCATCGGTCGTTTGCGCGAGGCTCTCGCCTCTTCCTCCATGCGCTTCGATCTCGTGGGCATGTACGGACGCGCCCCCGTGGTAGGCGGGGCAGCCTATGACGACCTCCTCGCCGGAGCCAAAATGGGGCTGAACATCAATCGTTACTTCGGCATGAAGTGGTACTCCTCCGACCGCATTGCCCACCTAATGGGCTCGGGCATCCTGACTGCCCTTTACGATGGTGACGCCATGCAGACCTTCTTCTCGGATAAGGAAGTCCTCTTCTACCACGATGTCCCCGACCTCGTGGAGAAATTGGAAGCCGTTCAGGCGAATGACGCCATGCGTCAAGCCATCGCTTCGGCTGGGCGCAAACGCTATCACGCCCTCTTCGGCGGAGAGCGCGTCCTGCGCTTCATGTTGGAGACAATCTTTAATCGCCCCTATTCCGAACCTTACGAGTGGCGCGAAGAAGTCTACCGGCGGTGAGGGTCAGCCTATGGAAATGCGCTCGCTAGATAGAGTGATAACGTTTTACTACCCGCGCTCGCAGGTGCGGATAACCTTGGCGAACGTGACGGATACGGCGCGCACGCTGGAGCGGAACCACCTTTGCGGTCCTATCGCAGGACTCGTCCAGGCAGAGTTGATTGGGGCGGCGACGCTTCTGGGCACGCTCATCGAGGCTCCCGGGGAGAAGATCACCCTGCGCGTCAGCTTCCCAAATGGGCAACTTGGCGGGGCGACAATGGAGTGCACGTCCGACTACAAGATTCGCGGGTATACGCGCCAGAAGGTGCTCCCGCAGTTGGACGATTCTCCGGAGTCCGCCGAGACGCTCTTTGCGTGCGCGCTCGGGGCGTCGGCGCAGTGCGCGGTTATCCGGACGACTGCTTCGGGGTACAACGACTCCACCCAGTTTAACTTCAATGCGCAGCCGTGCCTGACTATTACCGATATTGTTGAGGAGTTTTTCTGCACCTCCCTCCAGCGTCATGCCTTTGCCCAACTCTCTGCGGGGAGTAAGGAAGGCTATGTGGCGTGTGCCCATGCCCTGCTGTGCGAGTTTCTGCCGGATGCTTCCGAAGACCTGGCAGAGCGCATCGGGCAGGTCTTCGACGGGGGATTCGTGCAGGACGTTCTGGATGCCGGAGCCTCCATCGATTCCCTAACGCATCTCTTCGGCTTGGAGGAGCCTCGGCGTGAATCCGAGCATCCCGTGTGCTTCTTCTGCGGTTGCTCCTCGGCGAGCGTCCTCAAGATGCTTCAGGCTCTGCCTCGCTCAGAATTGGAGGCGATGCTTTCTGAGAACCGCCCCTTCGACATCTACTGCCACATGTGCGGAAGGGGCTACACCATCACGCCCGCGCAAATCGCCATGTGCTTGCACGGGTAGGGGGATCCTCCCCGCTTTGGAGAACGCTGTGAATATCCTTTACGATCGCAATATGGAAGCGGGTAACCGCTTGTTTCCGCGCTTGGGCAACGCCCGCGCCATTGAGGGGCGTTCCCTCACGCGCCAAGACCTCGCTTCGTGCGACCTCTTGTTCGTGCGCTCCACCTGTCGCCTGAATGCATCGCTCTTGGAAGGCACGAGCGTGCGCTTTGTGGGAAGTGGCGTCGCCGGAACCGATCACATCGACTTTCCTGCACTGGAGGCGTTGGGCATTCCCGTCGCCACGGCTCCGGGATGCAACGCCGAGAGCGTGGCGGACTACGTGATTGCCGCCTTGCTCGTCATTGGCGAAAGGCAGAAACGCACATGGCAGGGCGCGACGCTCGGGATCGTCGGCGTGGGGCACGTCGGCTCCATCGTGAAAACCTTCGCCGAGAAGGCGTTGGGCATGACGTGCCTCTGTTGCGATCCTCCGCGACAAGATGCCGGCGATTTCGAAGCGCGAAACTTCGTCCCTTACGAAACGGTTCTGGAGCAAGCCGACGTTATCACCTTCCACACGCCTTTGACCTCCTCGGGTAAGTATGCCACGCGGGGACTCTTCTCTGGCGCGTGCGTGCGGCGCGTCAAGCCCGGAGCCGTCTTGCTCAACTTCGCCCGCGGAGCGATTTGTGACAATGCCCTGATTGCTACCATGCTCTCCTCCGGGTGGCTCTCGGACGCCGCGATTGATTGTTGGGAGGGCGAACCCGACTACTCCCCGGAACTTGCCTCGCTTGCGGTTCTGACGTCGCCCCATATTGCCGGGCACGCCTACGAGGGGAAGTTCAACGGCACCTGGGCGGTTTATAAGGAGGCTTGCGCATTTCTGGATGTCGAGCCCGGCGCAAAACCGCGAATGCCCGCTGCACCTGTCCCGCGTCTGGCGATTGACTGTGCAGGCAAGACCGATGAGGAGGTGTTGCGACTGGCGGTGCGCTCGGCGTGCGATATTGAGGGGGACACGACGCGTTTTCGCGCTGCGTTTGATGGCGACCCCGAAATCCGCCGGAAGAACTTCGACGCTCTGCGCAAGAATTACCCGCTCCGGCGTCTCTTCCCCGCTACAACCCTTTCGCTCTCCAACATTTCCCCCGCCTTACGTGCCAAACTCGACGCTTTGGGCTTTACAACCCGCCTTTCCCGTACCCCCCGCTCTTAAGCGCACGCCATTCCCGACATTTTCTCCCATAACCTATTCTCTTCCAAAGGAATAGGTTACTTTTCTCATTTCCTCCTTCCTTTCCCCCTCCCGCAACCGAGTTTGGGGAGTCTCCGCACCGCGATCGGGGTAAACGCGGTGCGGAGACACCCCAAACGCGGTTGCGAGGACTTTTCCAGAAGAGACTCGGGTGGTTTTGCATAAGTGCTTGAGTTTTCGACTGGCGATTCGCGTCTTTTTCGTGATAAGGGCTTGCCCCTCCTGGGGATGTATCGAAAATGGGAAGAGTAGGGGGCGTTACCGGGGCAAAAGTGAACCCAAAAACTGAGGTCTCCGCACCGCGTTCGACCTCCGTCCGCCTCGCGTCTCCCCAAAACTTGACGCAGATACTCCCCAATCTCGGTTCGCCCACTCCCCGTTACCCCCTCTTTTACATTTTTGTAAAAGCCCTTCCTCTCCACCCCCGGTAACCGAGTTTGCCCGGTGTCTGCACCGAGATTGACCCAAACGCGGTGCGGAGGGAGGTCGATCTCGGTTGCGGGGGAGTTTGGGGAAAGGGCGGTTTCTGGTATTATAAAGGTTAGTAAGGAAAAGGTCTGGTTGCGATGCGTATTTCTTGTTGGTTCGCTTTCGGTTTGATGGTGCTCCTGGGGCTTGGCTCGGGGTGTACGTCCGCGCAGGGCGGGCGAGGCGTCGGAGAAGTTGGGACGCCGGTTGAGCGTTGGGTGGCGTCGGCTCCCAAGCCGGAGGCGGTCTCCTCCTCCTTAGATGGTGCCACCGCGCCGGAAGCGGTGGCGACGTTTAATGCGCTCTCCGAGAACGTCTCGCGGGTTTATAAAGAGGTGTACGACGGGGTTCGGACATTGCAGATTGAGGAAGGCGAGGGGGCGTTGCCTCTTTCCGACGTGGCGCGAGCCTCGGCGCAAGCGGGGATTACGAACGATTATCGGAGGCTGGTGCAGGAGATCGCCGTGCAACGTCAGGCACTCTCGGCGTGGTTGCGCCAATTGCAGGACGGCGCGGAGGTGGCGCATCTGCCCAGTCGCGAGCAACAACTCCGCTTCCGCGTGCACGTGGGGCAGGATGCGCAGGAGCTGGCGAACCGTCTGCAACTGGCGAGTGCCGGAGCCACGCTCTTGCAGGAAGCGCGTTTCAATGCCACGCTCAAGCCGTAAGGGGGCGCGATGTCTTTAGGCACGATTGCGATTTATAAGGACGTCTTTCGCACCGGGCGGGGGGCAGACCGCGCCACGGCAGCACTCGCGAACCACTTGGCGGAGCAGGGATACGCCGTTCACCTCTTCGCGCAGGAGGAACCGACGTCGGTTACCTTCTCCCGCGCTGTGAGCTGTCATTGCGTCAAGCCCCGGAAGCATCCGTTTTGGAAGCGTCTCGTAAATAAACTGCTCCTGCGCTCGAAGGCAGGGGAGAAGCTCTTACGCCTCCATTTGCCGAGGCTGGACATCCTGCAGGAGTTCTCGCGCAATCTCCGGGAGCGCATCGCGGAGAGCGGGGCGGAGCTTGTCATTTCCGCGGGGACGAATGAGTGCGTGGAGCTGACGTATGGCGGGGGGAAGCTGAATGCGCCACTCGTGCAGATGTTCCACGTCTATCCGCCGACCTGTTTCGGGAAGAACAAGTATCAGCGCGTGGCTCGCCTTAAAGCCGCGCTTCGGTATGTGGACACCTGTCAGGTGTTGCTCCCTTCGCACGCGCAGACGTTGAAGCCGTATTTGAGTGTGCCGATCGTTGCGATTGGGAATGCCCTCTCGCTCCCGATGGAGGAGCTTCCGGCGGTCGAGACGCGGGAGAAGGTGATCGTCTACGTTGCCTACTTCAACAAGAACAAGGGGCACGCTGCGCTTTTGGAGGCGTTCGCGATGCTGAAGGGCGCAGAGGCGTGGACGCTGGAGCTGTATGGGAGCGGGACGCCGGAGTGGGAGCAGAGGCTCCGCCAACAGGTCGAGCGACTCCACCTCACGGAACGCGTTCGGTTCTGCGGTGTGCGCGACGATCTCTATCATCGGCTCGCGACGGCGGGGATTTGCGCTTACCCTTCCTATACGGAGGGGTTTGGTTTGGCGTTGGTTGAAGCCATGTGGTACGGATTGCCGTGCGTAGGGTTCCGGGAAGCTCCGGGCGTTTGCGATTTGATTCGGCACGAGGAGACGGGGTTGCTCGCTCCGACCTTCGCGCCCGCGGATTTCGCCGAGCAGTTGCAACGGCTCATCGATCATCCGGAACTGCGTGCAGAGCTTGGCGAGAGAGCGTCACGCGCCGTCCGGAATGCCTACGCTCAGGAGGTGGTTTGGCGGGCGTGGGATGAGCTTATTCGCCGGGCTTTCGGGGGTGCCGGAGCGGCGAGTGGAGCTTGATGGAAGCTTGATTTTCCGGGGGCTTGGGCGCGGGGTGGGGGAGTAAAGCCCGAAAAAACGGACGTTGCGCAAAGATTGTGCTTGCATTTACACGCCAAAAGCCCCATAATAAGGGCATATCAAGCAGATGTCCTGCGTTGATAACACTGAAAAGGAGTGAGTACACAATGGCTAAGAACACCAAGCCTATGACCAAGTCTGAGATGATCGACGTCATCGCGACGAAGACCGGCGCAACGAAGAGCGAAGTCGCGCAGATCTACGCCACGCTGTTGGAAGTGGTTGCGAAGGAGACCAAGAAGGGCGCCTTCACGCTTCATGGTCTGGGCAAGTTCTCCGTCGTTCAGCGCAAGGCCCGCATGGGGCGCAATCCCGCGACCGGTGCGCAGATGAAGATCGCTGCCAAGAAGGCAGTCAAGTTCACGGTCTCCAAGCAAGTCAAGGACAGCGTCCTCGGCAAGTAAGGTTACGGTGCTACACATCAAGGACCCGGGGGCGACTCCGGGTCTTTCCTTTTTCTGGCGGGGGAGGTGCCGTGTGCGGTCGCCCGGGAGTGAGGGGTTTTTGGTACACTATTCCGACTTTTTCACGGAGACAATCTCATGATGGAGAAACACTACGACCCGAAAGCCGTCGAGGCAAAATGGTATCCCTGGTGGGAGCAACACGGTTGCTTTCACGATGAGCCGAAGAACGGGGGTAAGCCGTATTCCGTAGTGATTCCCCCGCCGAATGTTACGGGGATTCTGCACATGGGGCACGCGCTGAACCAAACCATTCAGGACGTGTTGGTGCGTTGGCACAGGATGTGCGGGGATAATACGTGCTGGATTCCCGGAACCGACCACGCAGGGATCGCCACGCAAAACGTTGTTGAGAAGGCGTTGCGCAAGGAGGGTAAGCGGAGGCAGGACCTGGGGCGCGAGGCTTTCGTGGAGCGCGTGTGGGAATGGCGTAAGCAGTATGGCGGGACCATCGTCCACCAGCAGCGTATGCTTGGGAACTCCACGGATTGGCAGCGCGAGCGGTTCACGATGGATGCGGGGCTCTCCGACGCCGTGGCGAAAGTCTTCTGCGATCTCTACGAGAAGGGGTTGATCTACAGGGGGAATTACATTGTCAACTGGTGTCCGCGTTGCGGGACGGCTCTCGCCGATGACGAGGTGGAGCATGAGCCGAACAACGGAAACCTCTGGTACGTCCGGTATCCGGTGGTGGGGAGCAAGGATGAGTATGTAGTCGTTGCCACCACGCGCCCGGAGACCTTGCCGGGTGATACCGCCGTGGCAGTCAATCCCAAGGATGAGCGGTATGCGCACCTGAAGGGGAAGAGCGTGTTGCTCCCCCTGTCGAATCGCGAGATCCCGGTTGTCTTCGATGACTACGTGGAGAAGGAGTTCGGCACGGGCGTCGTCAAGATCACGCCGGCGCATGATGCCAACGACTTCGCCGTGGGGCAACGTCACAACCTCCCGCAAGTGGACGTGATGAACGATGACGGCACGATGAACGAACGCTCCGGCTATGCGGGGATGGATCGCTTCGCCTGCCGGGAGGCGATCGTGGCGGACTTGGAGCGCGGGGGGTACCTGGTTAAGGTGGAGCCTTACCAGAACCAGATCGGGCATTGCTACCGGTGCCACACCGTGGTGGATAGCCGTCTCTCGAAACAGTGGTTCGTGAAGATGAAACCTCTGGCGCAGCCTGCCATCGAGGCGGTGCGCAAAGGGGAAGTAACCATCCTGCCGAAGCGGTGGGAGAGCGTCTACTTCAACTGGATGGAGAATATCCGCGACTGGTGCATCAGCCGTCAGATCTGGTGGGGGCACCGCATCCCGGTTTACACCTGCGCCTGCGGACACGAGTGGGTGGCTCCGAAGACTCCGAGCGCGTGCCCGAAGTGCGGAAGCACGCAGTTCACGCAAGACCCGGACGTGCTCGACACGTGGTTCTCGTCGTGGCTGTGGCCCTTCTCGACCTTCGGCTGGCCCGCGAAGACCGAGGAGCTGGCGTTCTACTATCCTACGGCAGACCTCGTTACGGGTGCCGACATCCTCTTCTTCTGGGTGGCGCGCATGATGATGGCGGGCTTCGCCTTCATGGGGAAAGCTCCATTCAAGCACATCATTCTGCACGGCATCGTGCGCGACGCGCAGGGGCGCAAGATGTCCAAGAGCCTCGGCAACTCGCTCGATCCGCTGGAGGTCATCAAGCAATACTCCGCCGACGCGCTCCGTTTCTCGCTCGCGCTCATCACCTCCATGGAAACCGATACCAAGGTGGACATGAGCAAGTTCGAGATTGGGCGCAACTTCGGCACCAAGCTCTGGAACGCCGCCCGCTTCCTCCAGATGAACGCCGAGAAGTTGGAAGGCTTTTCCTTCGCGCTCTACGCTAAGGACGGTTTGAACCTCGAAGCCTCCCTCCTGCACGATGACGACCGCCACCTCCTACTCAAGGCTGACCACGTTTGCTCCGCCATGAACGCCGCGCTTGAGCGTTACCGTATTCAGGATGGTGCGCTCGCCGTCTACGACTTCGCCTGGACAGACTTCTGCGATTGGTACCTCGAGTATGCCAAAGCCGACCTCAATGCCCCGGACGAGGCGCGCCGTCGGCAGGTGATGGCGATCTTGGCGGACGTCTATGGGAAGATTCTCCGCTTGCTTCACCCCTACATGCCCTTCGTTACGGAGGAAATCTGGCACCAGCTCGGGTACTGCTCGGCGGAGGAAACCATCCTGCGTGCGCCGTACCCGAAGGGTTATTCTGCCGAGCAGAAGACCGCGTGGGGGCTCTCCGAAGAGGTGCTTGCGTATGTGGAGACGAAGCGCGACCTCATCACGGGGGCGCGTTCGCTTCGCGCCGAGGCGGGCATCGCGCCGGCTCTCCCCATCCGCGCACTCCTTCACGTGGCAACGCCGGAGCTTGCCTCTAAGCTTTCCGCCGACGCGCCCTCCATTAAGACCGCCATCCGCGCCGAGTCGCTCGACTTCATTGACGAGGCTCCCGCCAAGGCGATGCCCTCGAAGTTGCTCAAAGCCGGAATGCTCTACATCCCGCTTGAGGGGCTCGTGGATACGAAAGCCGAGACCGAGAAGCTGGAGAAGGAGATCGCCAAGCTCCAGGGATTCCTGAAGGGCATCAACGCCAAGCTCTCCAACGAAGCCTTCGTCTCCAAGGCGCCCGCCGCCATCATCCAGAATCAGCGCGACCGCAAGGTGGAGCTGGAGGCGCAGATCGCCGCCCTCGAAGCACGCAAAGCTGCGCTCTAAGGGCGCCAGTTGTGTTATTATGGAGCTAATTCCGCCAGATTTCGGCAGAAAGGAAGAGAAATGAAGACCTTTTGGTTTGCTGCATTAGTTGCTACGATGACCTGCTCGGCATGGGCGCAGGATTCCGCCTCGACGCCTTCGGCGGATGCCACCCGCTCTCCGCAGAAGCCCATCGTAACCGCCCGCGACGATCGCCCGGTTGAGGCGTCGAGCGAAGACAATAATGGCGGCTTCTACATGGGGCTCGGCGCAGGAGCCATGCGCCTGCACCGTGCGGCAAGCCCGGAGCCCGGGAGCAAACTGCGTGGCGTCCAGCCCTACGTCATTCTGCGCTTGGGCTACGACTTCTCGGATTCGCCCTTCGCGCTTGAGGGGTTCGGCTCCGTGGGGCGGGCGCATCGTGCGCAAGGCTCGGGTGGCGCGCAGACGCTCTTCGGCTTCGGCGTGGAAGGACTCTATCACCTTGACCGTTACTCCACCTTTGACCCCTTCCTCGCTGCCGGCGTAAGCTACTATGGTGCCAGCTCTGCACCGAATTGGCAGGATGGCACACGCTCTCACCTCTTCGCCCAGGCGGGCATTGGTGCCTTCTGGCATTTCTCCGAGACGTTCTCTCTGCGCGGAGACTTGCGCTACCACGTTGGGCTGACCGATGACTTCATCTCCTTTACGACTGCCGATATTAGCTTGACGCATTACTTCGGCGGTAATGGCGAGACCTCCGCCGATACGCTCCAGCCGGTTGGTCCCATCGAGCCGGGTGCCTTGCAGTATGACGACCAGTCTGCGCACAAGGATAAGCTCGTGGACGTTACCCCCGTTGGCTCCCAGAACGAGATGCGCCTTGAGCTTCGCATCCAATACGCCAAGGATACCGCCCTCATCCAGCCTTCCGAGTATCCCGCGCTGGACGAACTGGTTCGCATTATCCGCGCCGCGATCGCTGCCAACCCGGAAGTTTACGTGACGATTGATGGTCACGCCGATCAGCAATACGGCTCCGACCATGCGTACAACCAACGTCTTTCGGAGGCGCGTGCCCAGAGCGTCCAAACCTACCTCAACAACAACGGCATCTCGAATAGCAAGATGAAGTCCGCCGGGCACTCCTTCGACCAGCCCAAAGACCCCGTGAACCTGAAGGACGGCACGCCCTCCAACCGCCGGACGGAGATTGTCATCCGTGGCGTGGACGAGCCTACGCGTGAGAAGATTCGCCAATCGGTTCGCTAGTCTAAGACCTCGCGGGGCGCCACACTGAGCGCCCCGCCTTGTTCCTTCCTCCTCTCCGGGTTTCACAATGGGCACGCTCCAACGCTACATCCTCCGCTCCTTCCTCGTAGCCGCCGGGCTTACCGGTTTGGTGCTGACCTTTGTGCTCTCGGTGGGCTTTCTTTTTCAGGTCTTCCAGTTCGTTATGCGCGGAGCCTCGGCGGGGCTGGTGGTGCAATACCTTGCTGCGTCCCTCCCTGAGGTGCTCGGGTTTACCATTCCGCTTGCGCTCATGATTGCCTCTCTGCTCGTCTTCGGCAGACTCTCGACCGATAGCGAGATCGCGGCGATGAAGGCTTGCGGGGTCAGCTTCCCTGCCATCATGCGCACGCCCGTCATCGTGGGGATCCTCTGCGCTCTGCTGGGATTCTATTTGCAGAACTACGCCATGCCTCGCGGGCACTACGTGCGCCGGACAATCGCCAACCGCATCGCCCTCGACGCTGGCGTGCAGCTCATCGAGCCGGGGCGGTTCATCAACGAAATCGATAACGTCTCCATCTTCTGCTCTCGCAAGGTGGACGACCCCACGCGCAAGGGCACGACCACCCTCTATAACCTCTTTGCCATTGATCGGCGCGACGGCTTCCTGCGCGAAATCTTCGCCGACCGCGCTGACATGCACGCCCAGGGGAGCGACCTCCTCTTTACCCTCCACCGCGCCACCATCTCTCCCCCGGATAAGGGCGTGACCGGCACGGCGTCGTTCGACACCTTTACCTATCGGTGTAACGACGTCCTCTCGCGCACCCGCAAGTATCTGAAAAAGCCGAAGGACTACGACTTCAACGAGTTGCTCGCCGCGGTGCGTCAGGCTGGCGAGCAAGATCTCTCTAACCCCGGCATGGCGAAGTGGCACGCTAAGCTCCTCTTCCTCCTCAACTACCGCATTGTCTGGGCGCTATCGGCGTTCTGCTTCGTGCTCGTTGGGATTCCCCTGGGCTGTCAGGGTCAACGCCGGGACTCTATGCGCGGGATTGCCTCCGGCGTGGGGATTGGCTTAGCCTTCTTCCTCTTTGTTCTGCTCTCCGAAGCTCTCTCGGACAAACCGGCGGCGTACCCCTGGCTCTTGGTGTGGCTCCCGGTCGTGATTCTTCTTGGAGCTGCCGCTATTCTGATTCCGAAGCAACACTAGGAAAGGAACCGCTCTCATGTCTATTCATCCGCTGGCATTCGTGTGCGAAGGCGCAACCATCCACCCGGAAGCCGAGATTGGTCCCTTCGCCTATATTGGCCCCAACGTTACCATCGGGCGTGGCACCAAGATCCACCACCACGGCACGGTGGAGGGGCATACCACCCTCGGCGAAGATTGCGAAGTCTTCCCGCAGGCGTGCGTGGGCATGAAGACGCAGGACTTGAAGTGGCGCCCCGGAAACATCACCTACGTGGAAATTGGCGACCGCACCGTCATCCGCGAATGCGCCACCATCCACCTCGGCACCCAGGATGGCTCCAAGACGGTTATCGGGAGCGACTGCCTGATCATGGCATACTGCCACATCGCCCACGGGTGCCGACTGGGTAACCGCGTGATCATGTCCAACAGCGTCCAAATCGCCGGCGAGTGCACCATCGAGGATAACGCCGTTATCGGTGGCACGTCGGCAATCTTGCAATTCACCCACATCGGCACCTTCGCCATGGTGGGAGGTGGCACCCAACTCCGCAAGGACGCCCCGCCCTACATGGTAACGATGGGCGTGGAAACCTTGACCGTGCGCGGACTCAATTCGGTTGCTATCCGCCGGCACCCTGAGGCGTTCAGTCCGGAAGCCTTCAGCGCGTTGAAGGATGCCTACCAATTCCTCTACGCCGAGGGGCAACCGCGCTCGACGGCTCTTGAGCGCATCGCCAAAGAGTTGCCGCAATGCCCGGAGATTAAGCACCTCCTCGCCTTCTACGCCAACGCCTCCAAGCACGGCGTCGTCTAAAACGCTTCCTAACTTTCTCCTCGTTTCCCCTGCGTGCCACCCCGCTCGCTTTAACTTCCTTTTACCCGCTCTTCCCCTTCCACCCCCGCAACCGCGTTTCCCTTCCCTCCGCACCGCGTTCGACCTCTGCCCGCCTCGCGTCTCCTTCCCCTCCGCCTCGCGTTCACCCCAAACTCGGTTGCAGGGCGTTTTTCGACACCCCCTCCGACGATTTTGTATAAGTCCTTGATTTTTCGTCGGGCGATTCGCGCTATCTTCGCGATAAGTACTTGTTCTTTCTGGGGATGTGCCGGAAAAGGGAAGAGTAGGGGGCAGGGAGGGGTAGATTTTGACCCCTTTGTCGGGGGTGGTCGAACCGAGATCGAGGTGTCTCCGGTTCGCGTTTGGGGTAAACGCGGTGCGGAGACACCCCGAACTCGGTTACGGGAAGTTCTTAGAATCGGGGCTTGGCGAATCAAAAAAGACGCGAAAACCCTGGAGCTACAAATACTTTCGGGCAGTGTTGCGAGTTATGCCGAGGGCTTGGGCGGCGTGGGTAAGGTTTCCACCGTGCT
>CAVDHG010000024.1:0-14696 GCA_963608725.1 Agathobacter rectalis
AGCACGGTGGAAACCTTACCCACGCCGCCCAAGCCCTCGGCATAACTCGCAACACCCTCAAAAAGTATCTGTAGCTCCCGCTTTTTAGTACTTTTTTTGATTTGCCAAGCCCCGATTCTAAGAACTTCCCGCAACCGGGTTCGACCTCTCTCCGCATCGCGTTTACCCCAAACGCGAACCGGAGACACCTCGATCTCGGTTCGGAGACCCCGGGTTAACCCCTCTTTTACAAAAATGTAAAAGTGCGTGTTTTTGTGTTTCTGTGTCCGGGGTTTAGGAAGGCGAAGTGCGGGTAAGTGGTGTTGCGGAGAAGGAAGTTCTTCCCAATAGATTCCTGTTAGGGCAGGGGGAAAGCCTAACACTGCCGGTCATAAAGTGCGCGGGTGGTCATATCTTGACCGACGGTGTGGGCATTTTGAGCGGAAAATGCGCCAAAATCGATTGGCACGGAAGTTGCATTAGGTTCCGGTTAAAGAAAAGTAGGAGACAATTCAAATGCAAGGGTACACAAACAACATAAGCGACGGCTGGCTCATCAAGCAGGAGATCCGTCTGTTCCGAAACTTCATGCGAAACTGGAAGCGCGACGTCGACGACAGCGACTTCTTCGACATCTTCGCCAACGGCACCCTCACGACCGAAAAGGAGGCGAGAACCTTCATTGGGAAATACTTCCCGTGGGGCACCTCGGCGAAGCGTGACGCAGGCAAAATAGCACGTATGCGCGATGACGATGACGAGGCGGACGGCGTTTTCGGGTTCCCAAGAAGGCGAGGCGCAACGGAGGATCTGATTCGCGATCTCTGGAACAAAGATAAGTTCAGTCGAGCCCGGTGCAAGGAGATGCTTGAAGAATGGTGCGACGCGATTGAGAAGCCAAAATCACGCCCCAGACAGCATAAGGACCCGATGGAAGTCCGGATGGGAGAGATCTGCCGAGTCCTAAAGCTCAATGAGGTGGAGCGCGACATCTTCATCTACGCGGTGGTGCGCCGCATGACCTGCTTTGACGATTTCCCGGTGGCGGACGATGGCGGGTTTAACGACCGAATCATGTTCATCGCGATGGCGATCGACCGCCCGTGTAGTCTGGTAACGGATGCCCTGTCGTCAAACGGGAAACTGCGTCGGTACGAAGTCCTCGACTCCGATGGCGATCTCGAGCGCAACAGCCCCTTCCGGAATTACCTCGACAGTGGCGATAACGAAATGCTCGAAGGGCAGTTCTACAAGCGAACGCCCACGGATGACGCCCTGCCGTGGGACTACTACGGCAAGCTCGCCGAGGAACACGGCGACATCCTGAAGCGCATAATCGCAGCATCAACGTCCGGCGAGCGCGGTGTAAACATCCTCTTCTACGGCGAGCCGGGAACCGGCAAAACGAGCTTCGCCAAGACGCTCGCGAAGGAACTTCACCTCGACCTCTACGGGATTCGCCAAGGCGACCGCAAGGGCGATCGGATCTCTCCGCAGAGCCGAATGACCGGCATCCGCATTTGCAACGACCAGGTGCCACGCGAGCAGAGCATGATCGTGGTCGACGAATCCGATCAGCTCCTCCGCACGCGCATGGACTTCTTCGCCGCGTTCTTTGGAGTCGCGTCCTCACCAAGCTCCGAAAAGGGCGTCATCAACACGCTCCTCGACGAGACAACGCTCCCGACGATATGGATCTCGAACACCCCGGCGCAAGCACTCGACGAATCCGTCCGCCGTCGCTTCGACTACTCCATTCGCTTCGACAAACTCGGCTCGCACCAGCGGTCGGCAATTTGGCGCAACAGCGTGGAGAAATTCCGCCTTGAGAAACTCGTTCCGCCCGAGCTTATCGCGCAGTTCGCGCAGAAGTATCAGACAAGTGCCGGGGGTATAGCGATGGTGCTGGAGAATCTCAAGCGGATGCACCCCAAGCCGGAACAAGTGCCCGCGCTCGTCGAGTCGCTCATGAAGCCTCACTGCGAGCTAATGGGAATAACGGCAAAGGACAACGCGCTCCTGCCTTCGAAGGACTATTCCCTTGAGGGGCTGAACATCAAAGGAGGCGTCTCGCTCGATCGTATCGTCGAGGGCGTGCGGAACTTTCGGGAGACTAAAGACAGTGAACGGGATCCCGACCGTCCGCGCATGAACATCCTCCTCTGGGGACCTCCCGGAACCGGAAAGACGGAGTTCGTCAAGTTCCTCGGGAGCTCGCTGAATAGCCGAGTCGTCATTAAGATGGGGAGCGACCTCCTCTCCTGCTACGTGGGCGGAACGGAGAAGAACATTAAGCAGGCGTTCGACGAGGCGGAAGCGGAAAACGCCATCCTCTTCCTCGACGAAATCGACGGCATGGTGCAGGATCGCTCCGGCGCACGCCAGAGCTGGGAGGTAACCCAAGTGAACGAGTTGCTCCACCGCATGGAGAATTTTAGAGGCGTCATGGTCGGAGCCACGAACTTCTTGAGTAACCTCGATGGTGCCATCATGCGTCGCTTTACCTTCAAGTTGCAGTTCGACTACCTAGACGAGGCAGGTAAGCGGACATTCTTCGAGCGGATGTTTAAGTCGCCCCTTGGCAACGCCGAAGCGCGACGCCTTGCCGGCATCCCCAACCTCGCGCCGGGCGACTTCCGTACGGTTAGGCAGTCGCTCTACTACCTCGGTGGCACCACGACGAACGAACTACTCCTCTCCGCGCTGGAGAAGGAGAGTGCGCTCAAGCGTGGCACTCACCCTCGTATGGGCTTCTAATGGAATCTCGACATCGCTTTGGAATGTGTTCTTTAACCCTCTAACCCGTTGCGCGGAAGACCGGGCGAGTGCTCGGCGAACGGAAGCGCGACATTGTGCAAGTAAAGGAGTTCATGAAAATGAATACGTTGGAAGAAACAGTCGTTGTTAATCAGGTTGAGCGGAAGGCGGGGCGTCAGTCTACGCTTCTCAAGACCTTGCCTGCGGTGGTGCTGGGTGCCGGGTTGCTCCTCTCGCCCATGGCTTTTGCCGATGGCGCAAAGGAGGGCGGCACTGCCGCTCCGGCGCAAACAACGGAGCAGAGCGCAGGCACCAAGGACGCCGACAAGGCGAAGATTGGCAATCCCGAGATCGAGAAGTTGCTCAACGAAGAAGGCATCAAGTTTCGCCGCCTGAAAGGTGGCGAGTTGACGATGGAATTCGAGACAGACGGCGATCGCTCTCAAGTAGTATACATTGATCCGGTTATCGACACGCTTAGAGGCTACAAGACGTTTTCCGTCTACTCCCTAGCGTATCGTGGAAGGGTTACAAAGCCGATGGCGATGGAACTTCTCCAGCCGAGGTACAAGGTTGGCTTCTGGCGTATTCAGAAGATTAAAGGTACGGAGGACACTTTCCTCGTCGCCTTCCACGCGCAAGTGCCCAGTACCATCTCGGCAAGGGATCTTGGCACTTGTCTTGAAAAGGTCGCTCTAGAGGCTGATGCCTTGGAGCGCGACTGGTCAGATGTCGACGAACGTTAAGCCCTCTTCCGTTACCCCCGCCCCGCCTACTGAACGGCGGGGGCGGGGTCATGCGAATATGCCACGCTCTGCGTTTTGGTAGAGTGTCGGCATCAGAAGAAGGGGAAAGTGGACAATGAAGAAGCGAATCGTAATCGGTGCCGTCTTGGTGGTAATCATTCTCGGCGGGATCTGCGCGTGGCAGAAGGCGCGGATTGGCAACGTGGCGGACGCCATTCGGCGGAAGGTTACGGCGCAAACGCTTGAGGAGCGAATCGCCTCGATCGAAGCGCGCAAACCGCACCTTAAACAACTGGCGGACGACGCCGGGGAACGACTCGTTATTCTCGTCTTCAAACAGGAACGCCGGCTGGAGTTGCTCGCGCCCGGTTGGAAGGCTCCTCTTCTCTACCCGCTAACGGCGTTTAGTGGCACGCTCGGCCCCAAGCTGAAGGAAGGCGACGGGCAAATCCCCGAGGGCGTTTATGCCGTAACCTTCCTCAACCCGAACTCGCTGTGCTACCTCGCCCTCAGGCTCAACTACCCGAATGCCGATGACCAACGTTGGGCAACGCAAGACGGGCGCACGAATCTCGGGAGCGACATTATGATCCACGGGAAGGACGAGACCTTCGGATGCGTAGCTCTGGGCGACGACGCGATTGAAGACCTCTTTTACCTCGCCCATGCCGTCGGGATTCAGAACATCGAAGTGCTTATCGCGCCGTATGATATGCGCAAGGGGCGCAACCCGGAGATGGAGAAGAACCCCTCGCCGTGGTATCCCGAACTGTGCACAAAGCTCGACGCCCACCTGCGTAAGACCCAACCTATAGGAAAATAGCCTACCCGCTTCCCCCACCCCGCAACCGAGTTCGAGGGAGACGCGAGGCGGAGACGAGGCAATCTTGACGCAGAGACGAAGGGAACTCGGTTGCGGAGATTGGTTGAGCGGAGTTATGTTACAGAAACGGTAGAGCGGAGGACATGGGATGAAAGAGACAGAAAATAAGAGCTTGACAGCCTAGAAAGGGGAGGGTAGTATATAAGCCTTTGTAGGGCGTAATAGGTAGGTCTCCTTGTGAGTGTGCGCGGAACAGTATGTAGGCGCGTTCAAGACAAGGAGAATCGGGAAGAAGACAAGAAAGATTGATAGCAAGACGAGGAAGTTTTCGGGCTATGAAGAAAGCTATGGCGTTGGCACTTAATTGCCTGTGCTTTGCGAAGTGAGAGGAACTGCGATGACTACAACGAAACCAACGAATACGGTTTGCGCAACGTGCCAGTCTTGGCACGGCGTGCGTCGCTTTAATGCCCGGATTGGGCTCATTGAATTGGATCCGAGCTTGGGCAAGGTCTCCGCCGAATGCGTCATGCGTTACCGGAAGCCCGGGCTTTGTTCGGCGAAAAACTGCCGTGGATACGTCAAGTGGTGCGAATTGCCGTAGGCAAACGATTAAGAAAGGAAACGCGTTATGAAAGGCAAAGGAATGATTAGGACGGTTGAGAGACTTTTCGCGCTCGTGTTCTGTTTCTGGGCTTTAGTGAGTCTCGCAGGGTGTTCGGATGATACGCCTACACTCAGCGAGGAGGAACAGAATCAATTTCTCGGGATGGAGACAAAGTAAAATGAAGAAAAAGATAATCTTTTGGGTAGTCGCCATTTGTGTGGTCTGCATCCTTGCGCGGTTGTTCATCGCGCGTCAAGAGGAATCCGCGCCCGAGAAGGCGGTGGATTTCGCTTCAATTGCGAAGAAGGCAAGCAAGAGCCAAGGGAAACTGGTCGTAATGCGCATATATGCGACCACGACGATTTATCGTGAGAATAGGTCAACGTTTAAGGAAACAGCGTGTGTCGGCTATGTCCATGAAGGCAATGCCGACATCGTGGTTGACTTAACCAAGGCGGACTTCCAATACCAGGACATGGCGGGCTCGACGAATCTTGTCATTACTGTCCCGCCTCCGGAACTTGACCATGCATCGATTGGCATAGATCCGTCGAAACTAAAGCGCGTAACCTCCATTCCACGTGCGGATTGGAGAACACAAAGGGTCTACACTAACTTGGAGGATGAATGCAAAAATGTAATAACGCAGAAACAGTATGAGACCTTCTCCTCGGTTGACGTCCTTGAGGATGCAAAGACGCAGGCTCGCCGAGTGCTGACGAACTTCTATCAGAAATGCGTAAACGATCAAATTGCCGTAGACGTTGAATTCTCAGAGAAGCATGTTCCTTATTCGCCTAATCCAGACGTGAAACCCGTGTTGCCTGGACAACAATAAAGAAGGAGCAGAAAAAATGAATAAGTTCCTAAAGTTTCTTTCAGCGATCCCGCTAAGCATCGTTCTCCCCGTTGCTCTTGTGATCTTTGTCTTCTTCTTTGCGAATCCGAAGTCGTTACTTTCCGATCTTTGGACGGGCGCGACGAAAGAGGAAATAAGAGGCAACGAGAGTACCATTGTTACAGATGTGAAGCCCGTGGGCAAGTTAAAGGTTTTGAAGCGTTTCGTCGGCGGGTTCCTCGAACTCCCCGAGGACACACCGAAAAACAAGGAGGTGCGGAAGAAAACCAGAGTCATTTATCAGTGGGAAGGATCTGCTGAATTTACGATTGATCTGGCGAAGGTCGTGCGAGACACAAGCGCGGAGGATAACAGCATAGTGCTACATATGCCGAAAATAGAGATTGAGAACCCTCGCACATTGCCGATAGCAGGGACACGATGCGTGATTAAACGCGGAGAGAAAGCCGATGCGATCTTGGGGTCAATAAACGAAATTATCGGCAAGAAGATTCGAATGGAAGTTGAAACACCGGAGAATATTAAACTGGCGAAGGAACAGGCGGAGTATTTACTGCGCTCTATGATAAGTGCGACTAGCTCCGACGTCAAGATTAAGTTTGACTGGAGCAATTAACTCGCCGAACCAAATCCCAAATAAAGCCCCCAACGGAATCCTCGCCGTTGGGGGTTTCTTTGTATCAAACTCGGCACAGAGCCAACCGCTTTTGCCCCCTACTCTTCCCTTTTTCGATACATCCCAAACACTATCAAGCCCTTATCGCGAAAAAGACGCGAATCGCCCATCGTAAACTCAAGCACTTATGTAAAACCGCCCGAGCGGGAGGCGAAAAAGTTCCCGTAACCGAGTTTGGGGAGTGTCCGCACCGCGTTCGGGTCAATCTCGGTGCGGAGACCGGGGAAAGTCGGTTCAGGGGGTGGTAAAAGGGTAATCGCTACCTTTTTGGTAAAGATAGGGAAAAGGAGGGTGTCCGCACCGCGATCGAGGTGAGTCCGGTTCGCGTTTGGGTGAAACGCGGTGCGGAGAGACCCCAAACTCGGTTGCAGGGGAGGTGGAGAAATAATCCTTGTCATGGGGGCGAAAATCTGTGATAATAGTTGAGAGGACATTATCGGGGCGCGAGCCCCTCACCCGCCCACCGAAAAGGAGAGAGTTCATGGGTCAGGAAACGAAGACGATAACGCCCGAGTTGCGTGCGTTTATTGAAGAATGGAAGCCGAAACCGGGCAATCTGATCATGGTCTTGCACCGGATTCAGCAGACGTATGGCTATATGCCCCGCGAGGTCATCTTGGAGCTCTCGAAGCTTCTTGAGGTGCCCTTGGCGAAGATCTACGGCGTCATTACGTTCTACAACTTCTTCAAGCTGAAACAGCCCGGGCGGAACCTCGTACAGGTCTGTTTGGGAACGGCGTGCTATCTCAAAGGTGGCGACGACATCATGAAGGCGTTGGAGCAGGAGCTGGGAGTCGGGGTCAATACGGTTACGCCCGACGGCGAGTTCTCCACGGAGGCGGTGCGCTGTCTGGGCTGTTGCGGGCTGGCACCGGTGATCGTGATTAACGGCGAAGTCTTCGGAAAAGTAACGAAGGCGGCGTTGCCGGGAATCCTGGACAAGTTCCGGAAGCACTGAGGGGAGGGAAAGCAATGTCGGATAAATTAACACGTGAGAGCCTGGACGCGTTGCGCGCCAAGTTGACGAAGGCGAACGCGGAGGATGCGGCGTCGGGGAAGCAGTATCTCCTCGTCTGTGGCGGGACGGCGTGCGACTCGAATGGCGGGTTGGCACTTTACGCTGCGTTGCAGAAAGCCGCGGAGTATGCCGGCGCGAATGTGAGCATTGTGCGCACGGGGTGCATGGGCTTCTGCGAGCGCGGTCCGATCGTCAAGGTGCTCCCCTCGGATACCTTCTATGTGGACGTGAAGCCGGAAGACGCGGCGGCGATCATCAACGAGCACATCGTCGGCGGACAGGTTGTCGCAAGGCTCCTCTACGACAAACGTCAGGCAGAGGCGGAGGCGACCGGCAAGGACATCGACTTCTACGCCAAGCAACATCGCATCGTGTTGCGCCATTGCGGGCTGATTGACCCCGAGAAGATCGAGGATTACATCGCTCACGACGGCTATGCCGGGCTTGAGAAGGCACTCTTCGAGATGACCCCCGAGGGCATCATTCAGGAGATCTTGGATTCGGGTCTGCGCGGGCGTGGCGGAGCCGGGTTCCCCACGGGCAAGAAGTGGCAGTTCTCCGCAGCCGTTGAAGCAGACCAGAAGTATATCGTCTGCAATGCCGACGAAGGCGACCCCGGTGCGTACATGGATCGCTCCACGCTTGAGGGCGACCCTCATGCCATTCTGGAAGCCATGATGATCGCCGGGCGGGCGACCGGCGCGACCAAGGGCTTTATCTACATCCGGGCGGAATATCCGCTTGCGATTAAGCGGTTGCAGATTGCGATCGACCAGGCGCGTGCGTGCGGTCTGCTCGGGTGCCCGAACATTCTGGGTAGCGACTTCACCTTCGACATTGAGCTTCGCTTCGGAGCCGGAGCCTTCGTTTGCGGTGAAGAGACTGCGCTTCTCGCCTCCATCGAGGGGAAGCGGGGTCAGCCGACGCCTCGCCCGCCCTTCCCCGCCGTTAAGGGTCTCTGGGGGAAGCCCACGATTATCAACAACGTCGAGACGCTCGCCAACGTGGCGGTAATCATCACGAAGGGCGCGAAGTGGTTCAGCTCGATCGGCACAGCAACGAGTAAGGGGACAAAGGTCTTCGCGCTCACCGGAAAGGTCAAGAACTCCGGGCTTATCGAAGTGCCAATGGGAATCACGCTCCGCGAGATTATCTTCGACATTGGTGGCGGAATCCCGAACGGGCGGAAGTTCAAAGCCGCGCAGACGGGTGGACCTTCCGGTGGCATGATTCCCCCCGAATACCTCGATATGCCCATCGACTACGAATCGCTCGCTAAGATCGGCTCGATCATGGGCTCGGGCGGGCTTATCGTGATGGACGACACCGACTGCATCGTGGATGTGGCGAAGTTTTATCTGGAGTTCACGGTGGACGAAAGCTGTGGCAAGTGCATGCCCTGCCGGATTGGCGGGCGCGCCCTGCTCAATACGCTCACGCGCATCTCCGAAGGGCGAGGCGAACCCGACGACATTCAGAAGATGCGCGACATCTGCCAAGCCATGAACCGCGCCTCGTTGTGCGGACTCGGGCAGACGGCGTCCAACCCCGTTCAGGCGATGCTCCGTTACTTCATGGACGAAGTTCAGGCGCATATCGTCGACCGCAAGTGCCCGGCTGGGAAGTGCAAGAAGCTGGTGCAATACCGCATCAATCCCGAGCGTTGCGTGGGGTGCACCATGTGCGCCCGCGTCTGCCCGGCGAATGCGATAACCGGCAAGGTCAAAGAAAAGCACGTGATTGACCCCAAGAAGTGCATTAAGTGCGGTCAGTGTTACAACACGTGCAAGTTGCACGCCATTGAGATTGCCTAAGGAGAGGAGAAGCCATGGAGAACATTGTGCATCTTGAGATCAACGGTATCGCCGTTGAAGTTCCTCGCGGGACAACGATCCTTGAGGCAGCGAAGAAGGTCGCGGTGCGGATCCCCACGCTCTGCCATCACCCCGACGTGAAGGCTTGGGCGGCGTGCGGAATCTGCGTGGTGCGGAACGGCTCCTCGCCAAAGTTGCTTCGAGCCTGTTGCACCGAAGTTGCCGAAGGCATGAAGATCACTACGCACGACCCCGACATCGTGCAGATCCGTAAGACCGTGGTGCAGCTCATCCTCAGCACGCACCCAAACGACTGCTTGCGGTGTCCGCGCTCGGGGATTTGCGAGTTGCAACGCGTGGCTGCCGAGTTTGGAATCCGCGAGGTGCCCTTCCAGCGTCCGGTTATCGAGCACATTGCGCGCGATGAGAGTACCCCCTCGATCGTGCTTGACCCGGACAAGTGCATCAAGTGCGGGAGGTGCGCAATCGTCTGCCAAGAAATGCAGAACGTCTGGGCGTTGGAGTTTATCGGGCGTGGCGAGAAGATGAAGATTGCACCCGCAGCCGACGTCCCGCTCAACGATTCGCCGTGCATTAAGTGCGGACAGTGCTCGGCGCACTGCCCCGTGGGCGCGATTTACGAACGCGACGAGACGGCTCTGGCATGGGACGCCCTGCGCGACCAGGAGCGTTTCACCGCCGTACAGATTGCGCCCGCCGTGCGCGTTGCCTTGGGCGAAGCTTTCGGAATGAAGCCGGGCGAACTCTCCACGGGCAAGATCTACACCGCGCTTCGGCGTCTCGGCTTCCAAGCCGTATTCGACACGAACTTCTCGGCGGATCTCACCATCATGGAGGAAGGCACCGAGTTCGTCCAACGCTTCACCCAGGCAGGCGAGCTTCCGCTCATCACCTCCTGTTGCCCGGCGTGGACGGACTGGATGGAAAAGTACGCCCCGGACTTCATCCGCAACTTCTCAACCGCCAAGAGCCCGCAACAGATGCTCGGCGTCATGGCGAAGACCTACTTTGCCGAGAAGATGGGGCTGGATCCCGCGAAGCTGTACATGGTTTCCATCATGCCCTGCACCGCGAAGAAGTACGAGATTACACGCTCGGAGGAAATGCACGCCTCGGGGTATCAGGATGTCGACGTCGTCCTCACCACCCGCGAGCTTGCCCGCATGATCAAGATTGCGGGGATCGACTTCAATGCGCTTCCGGAGAGCGAGGCAGACAGCATCCTCGGCGAGTATACCGGCGCAGGAACGCTCTTCGGCACTACCGGTGGCGTGATGGAAGCCGCACTCCGGACTGCCTACCACCTCATCACGAAGGAAGAGCTTGCGGACGTAAACTTCGAAGCCGTCCGCGGTCTTGAAGGCGTCAAGCAAGCGGTGATCGACATCAAGGGCACCAAGGTCTCCATCGCCGTAGCGCACCAGATGGGCAACGTTGAGCAAGTGCTCGACGCTGTCCGCGAAGATCGCAAGGCTGGGCGCCCGCCTCGGTGGCAGTTCATTGAAGTCATGGCTTGCCGTGGCGGTTGCATCGGTGGCGGTGGACAGCCCACGCTCGCCACGGACGAAGTCCGCAAGGCACGCATGGCAGGACTCTACAAGGACGACCGCGAGAAGACTCTCCGGTGTTCGCACCAGAATCCGCAGATTGCGAAGATTTATGCGGACTTCTTGGGTTCGCCCTGCAGTGAGAAGGCACACCACCTCCTCCACACGCACTACGAAGCAATGCCGATCTACAAGCAGTAACTCGGGAACTTACATTGCGCGAGAAGAGCCACTCCCCACTTGGGGTGTGGCTCTTTCTTTCTCTCTAAAGGGAAGCGATGCTCCGGCGCACCCAGGCTAAGACGTCATCTACAGAGTGCTCGCCCTGCAACGACTTGGGTAGAGGAATATTGTTGAACTTCCGCACGGGCGCATGGTTGAGCGCAGTGAAGCAGGTAAACCGAGCGTTACGGATTTCGACCTTTGCCAAATGCTTCTCCGCGGCGAGCAAACGGATTGAGACAACCGCAAACGCACGCTCTGCCGCGTCCGGAAGCACACCATAGCGATCGCGCAATTCGTCGCGGAGCGCGGAGAGTTCGCCCTCCGAGACCGTCTCCGCAAGTCGGCGATAGACGTTCATCCGCTGGGCGTCATCTTCAATATAAGAATAGGGAATCGATGCCGCGTTAGCCCCCACCGCCCCCGGCGAGGTGTCCAAGATGTCGAGCGAGACCTCGACCTCAACCAGGCTCGGAATCGGCTCACCCTTCAATCGCGCTACCGTCCGGCGCAAGAGCTGGCAGTAGAGTCCGAACCCGATAGCGGCGATGTGCCCACTCTGCGCCGCGCCAAGCAGATTCCCGGAACCACGGATCTCAAGATCGCGCAAGGCAATGGCGTACCCCGCGCCGAGCCCGCTATGACGCTTGAGTGCTTGCAGGCGTTTGCGAGCATCGCCATCGAGGACGCCTTCCTGCGGGAGAAGCAGATACGCGAACCCCTTTTGGATGGAACGCCCCACGCGTCCGCGCAATTGGTAAAGCTCTGCCAGCCCAAAGCGGTCGGCGCGATCGATGAGCATGGTGTTCGCCCGCGGGATGTCGATACCGCTCTCCACAATCGTGGTGCACAGCAGGAGGTCAGCCTTGCCGGATTCAAAGTCCCGCATGGCACCGGCAAGCTCCCCCGCCGGCATTTGCCCATGCGCCACAAGAACCCGTACCTCCGGGACAATGCGTCTCAGCCGTTCCAACACGCGCCCGATGGTGCGGACGCGATTATAGAGGTAGAACACCTGCCCGCCCCGCGCAAGCTCCTTTCGGATTGCGGAAGCAACAAGCGCATCCTCGTCGCGTTGGATAATGGTCTCGACCGCCACTCGGTTCTGCGGTGGCGTGCGGAGCAAGGACAAATCTCGCGCCCCCGTCAGTGAAAGGTAGAGCGTCCGCGGGATGGGCGTGGCACTCATGGTAAGCACGTCCACCAGCGCACGCAACTGCTTGAGTTGTTCCTTGTGCGCAACGCCGAACCGCTGCTCCTCGTCTATAATCACCAGCCCGAGGTCATGGAAGGGGATGTTCTCCGTGAGTAGCGCGTGCGTCCCGATGAGAATATCCACCTCCCCGCGCTCCGCAGCGAGACGCGTCTGAAGCCTCTGCGCGGGCGACCGAAAGCGCGAGAGCACATCAATTTTAATGGGGAACGATGCCATCCGCTCGCAGAAGGTCGCGTAGTGTTGCTCGGCGAGCACGGTGGTCGGCGCGAGGAGTGCGACCTGCTTATGATTGACCGCAGCGATGAACGCCGCCCGCATGGCAACCTCGGTCTTACCATACCCAGCGTCCCCGCAAAGCAAGCGATCCATCGCCGTGGGCGACGCCATATCCGCCTTAACCTCCGCGATCGCCCGCGTCTGATCCGGCGTCTCCTGCCACGGGAATAAGGCTTCGAACTCGGCGACCCACGGCGCATCAACCTTAAACGCGAAGCCCGGCATCACGCGCCGTCGCGCCTGCGTTTCAAGCAACCCCGCCGCCAAATCCTCAATCCCTCGACGCGCCGCCTCGCGTTCCTTCCGCCACCGCGCCCCGTCTAGCGAGTGGAGCTTGACCTTCCTTCCGCCCGTCCCGATATAACGCGAGAGCAGGTGCGCATGAGACGTCGGCACATGGAGCTTCGCGCCGTCCGCATACTCCAACGTGAAGACTTCCGTCCGGTGCCCGTCGACCTCAATCTCCGTCAAGCCCAGGAACCGCCCGATGCCGTGCTCAAGGTGAACCACCAACTCGCCCGGCTCGACGTCGAAGGCGTACTCCAACCGCTGACCTGCCTCCTGCGCATGGCGCGTCCGCCCGGTGCGTCCCAAACGGCGCGTCGGATAGAGGTCACGCTGCGTAACAACCGAGAGTTTCAACGCCTCGATTCGAAAGCCCTGCGAGAGCTGGGCTTGCTCAAGGATCACAGGAGAGCCCGGAGTCAACTCGCGCTGGAGCAGTTCCACGGCGGCAGCCGTCTCGACGCAAATCACGACCCGCTCTCCGCGCCTCGAGCGCTCATCCAAATCGGTAAGTAAATCGTGGCGGACGCGAGCGAAGAAGTCAGGATGGCGCACCCCGCTCGCTCCGGCAAGCTCCTGCACGCCGAGGAAGGGGTTCACATCAAGCTTAATGAAGGGGACGCCCTCCCGATGGGGCGACCCGCTCAGGCAGACGCGAGCATTCCGCGCCCGCAACGTCTCCTCAAACCAAGCCCTATTGGATCGCTTCTGGACGACCGCCGGCAACTGCTCCAAGGTGGCATAGACGGCTTCGACATCGTGGACGAAGACCGAGGCGTCCGCGAGCAACGGGAGCAAGGGCACGGTTTTAAGCTTCGCCCCGGACGCAGGCGGAAGCGTTACGGCTTCGACACGCGAGACGGAACCTTGCGTCGCAGGGTCAAAGAGGCGGATACTCTCAGGCGTGTCGCCAAAGAATTCAATGCGAACGGGTTGCGCCATTCCCGCCGGCCAAACATCAAGGATCCCCCCGCGCACAGTAAAGGTCTGCGGGTCAACCACGAGGTCAACCCGTTCATAGCCCAACGCCGTGAGCTTCTCCGCTAGCGCATCAAAGACGACGTCCTCCCCCACGGCAAGGTGTAGGCTTGAAGCACTTAACGCCTTCGGCTCCGGAATCCGTTGCAAGAGTGCATGGATGGAAGTAACAATAAGCGCAGGGGCTTGCCCCGAGAGTATCGCCTGGACTTGTGCCATGCGCTCGCCCGTAAACTGCGCTTCCTCGTCCGCCGGGGAGAGGGGCAGACACGGCACCTCGGGCAGGAGCGTTGTGGCATCGCTGAGGGCTTGCTCTGCGCTTTCGGGATCCGGGAGAATAAGCAACTTCCGTCCAACGCCTAACGCTGAAGCCAGCACGACCGCGACCGGGAGAGGCAACTCTTCGACGCAAAACACCCCCTCCCGTTGCTTGAGCGCACGGGTCAAAAATGCATAAAGGCGCGAACAAAGCTTCGTAAGCATTGCCACGCCCCAAAGTGTAGCAAACACCCCGACTTAAAGAAGCCACCCCTCCCCTACCCCTCGCGACCGAGTTTCCCCCGAACGCGAGGCGGAGAGGAGGAAGACGCGATGCGGACACCGGGCAAACTCGGTTCAACCCCACCTACTCCCGTAACCGAGTTTGGGGAGTCTCCGCACCGCGTTTCACCCAATCTCGGTGCGGACACCGGGGAAACTCGGTTGCGGGGGGATTATGAACACGCTCTTCTGCGGTTTTGCATAAGTGCTTGAGTTTTCGTCGGGCGATTCGCGCTATTTTTGCGATAAGGGCTTACAGGGGAAAGGGATGGTGCGAAATGTTCATAACTTTATCCCTCCGCCACCCCATTTTACCCCCTCTTCCCCTACCC
>CAVDHG010000025.1:0-14617 GCA_963608725.1 Agathobacter rectalis
ATCGCGGTGCGGACACCCCCCTTTTTAGGTTCAAAATCCACCCCTCCCCGCCCCCGAGTTATGAACATTTCGATACATCCCACGGAGGGGCAAGCCCTTATCGCGAAATCCGCCCCAATCGCCCATCGAAAACTCAAGCACTTATGCAACCTCGCCCGAGGGCGTGTTCATAACTCCCCCGCAACCGAGTTTGGGGTCTGTCCGCACCGCGTTTGACCCGATCGCGGTGCGGAGACTCCCCAAACTCGGTTGCGGAGGTGGGGGTGGCGGAGGATGTGTTAGAATAGAGGAGTTATGGTGAAGTCGATGACAGGTTTCGGGCGGGGCAGTGCCGGGACGCCCAGTTACGCCGTTACCGTTGAGATCTCAACGGTCAACCGGAAGCAGTTTGATGGTTCGGTCTGGGTGCCACGGGAATGGCTAGCGTTCGAACCGCGAGTGCTCGCACTCCTGCGCGAAAGTATCGTGCGCGGAGCAGTCAAGTGCATGGTCTCGGTTAAGGCTCTCTCCGTTGCCGATTCGGCGCAAGCCCTGGCGGAGCGTTTGGAATGGGTGCAGACTGCGGCGCAAAAGCTCGGCATCGCGGGAGGAGCCTCCTTCGCCGACGTGGTGGCGTTGTCGACGGCTGAAGGCGTGGCAGTCTGCGTGCCGGAGCCGACGGATGACGTTTGGAACGTGGTGGAGCAGGCGGTGCGCGAGGCGTTAGGGCACGTCTGCAAAATGCGCGAACACGAGGGCGTGCGCATTGCCGAGGATTTAAGGAAGCGACTCAAGGCATTGCACGAGATCTACGCGCAGATTTGCACGCTCGCGCCCGCGTTGCCCAAGCAGTATCGCGACACGCTCAGCAAACGGCTGAAGGAATTGTTGCCCACCGGCGCACCGCTCGACTCTGGGCTCCTTGAGCGTGAAGTGGCACTCTTCGCCGACCGGTGCGACATCTCCGAGGAGTTGACGCGCCTTGGCGCGCACTTCGCGCACGCCGAAACGCTCCTTACGGGGGAGGCTCCGTGCGGTCGCCCCTTGGATTTCCTCTGCCAGGAGTTCTTCCGGGAGATCAACACCACAGGCTCCAAGTGCTCCTCGGGCGACATTGCGCGGCAAGTCATCGCGTTTAAGACGTTGCTTGAAACCTTCCGGGAACAGGTGCAGAATCTTGAGTGAGGAAGCGGTAGAGGTGGTGCGGTTGGTGCCCGGGGATCTCCTCGAGCCGGGCTTCTTCCTGCGTCTGAATCAGGCGGCGTTGGCGCACGCTAGGCAGGTGTTCTTAATCCGCAACAACGGCTTTGCCGGAGACGTGCCCGCGCCCCTGGCGTTTGCGAATCCGTGCTTCGTTGACCTCGCGCCGGCATTTCGGATCCGCGGGGCACGCGTCCGGGAAGAGGAGGAAGCGCGGACGCTGGAATTGGCGCGCCAAGTCTGCGCCTCAGGGCATGGACCCTTCCTGCTCGAGGTGCTGGTTACGGGAAAGACGGATAAGGAATAAGCAACATGGAAGCGCAAGAAGTCCGTATCAACCTCTTTACTCGCACGCCCGGAAGGGTGCACGTGATGGGGATCTGCGGGGTGGGCGCGGCAAGTGTGGCGTGGATGCTCCACTTGCGCGGATGGAAGGTCTCGGGGTGCGACAAGCATGTGCCCCCGGTGATGGAGCGATTCTTCGGCAAGCAGGGGATTCAGATTCTCAAAGACCACGACCCGGCACACCTGGAAGGGTGCGAGGCTTTGGTCTACAGCGCAGCGATTCACGCCGAAGAGCCGGAGCTTCAGACGGCGCGGGCGTGCGGGCTGGACGTGCTCTCGCGTGGCGAATGTCTAGCCGGGTGGGTAAGCGGATTGCGCTCGGTGGCGGTCTGCGGGACGCACGGGAAAACCACGGCGAGCTGTTTTGCCACGCGCCTCTTGCAATTGACGGGGCGCAACCCCCTGTGGTGCTTGGGCGGTTACACCCCGAGCCTGCTCACGACGGCAGGACCCCGCGATTCGCGTTTGGCAGGGATGCTCCCGGCGGGGCAAATCGCCGTTGCCGAAGCCGACGAGAGCGACGGCACGTTGGCGCTTGAGCACCCGGCAATTTTGGTCATTACCAATATCGAAGCCGACCACCTCGACCACTTCCACAACGCCGGGGAGATTGAGCAGTGCTTCGCGGCGGCGGTGGCGAACACGCGAGAAGGGGTGGCGGTCTGCGCCGATGCGCCCCGGGCGTTGCGCGTGGCAGCGCAGTTCCGCAAGGGCGCGGTGTTGACGTATGGCTTTTCGCAGGATGCGCAGCTCCGCGCCGAGAACGTGCGCGAATCGGCAACGGGTTCGACCTTCACCCTCTCTTATAAGGGAGAGCCGATTGGCGAAGTGGAGATCGCCGTGCCGGGGAAGCACAACGTGCAGAATGCGTTGGGCGCGTTGGCGGCGGGGATCTTGCTGGGCGGGGACATCGAGGCACTCGTCTCAGCACTGCCCAAGGCGTGCGCGGAATTGCCGAAGAGGCGATTCCAGTGGACGACGTCGCCCAAAGCACCGGTAGGCGTGGTGGTGGACTATGCGCACCACCCCACCGAACTGCAAGCCATGCTCTCGATTGCGCGGTTGCAGGCACCCACGCGGATCCGGATGGTGTTTCAACCGCACCGGTATTCGCGCACGAAGCAACTCATGCAGGAATTCGTCGACGCCTTGGCGGACGTGCCGGAAGTGGTGCTCCTGCCGGTCTACGCGGCGAGCGAGACGCCCGACAAGGGGAGCGAGAGTTATGAGCTTTACGCCGCCATGCGTTCGGCGCATCCGGAGCAACGGGTGCTCTTGGCGCAGACGCCGGAGGAGGTGGTGCGTTACTTCCGGGCTACAGCCAAGAAGGGCGACCTCATCCTCGTGGCAGGCGCAGGAGACGTGGAGCGGATTGGGCACGTGCTGGGCGCAGCGCAGTTACCGCAGACGGGGCAAAACGCCGTCTGGGCAACCCTGGAGAAGGCACTCCCGGCGGAGTTGAACCTCGCGCCGGATGAACCGCTCGCGGGGCACACGTGTTACCGCGTGGGCGGGACGGTCGAAGCTTTCGTAACGCCCAACGATGTGCCGGCACTCGTGGCGTTGCAGATGGTGTGCAATGTGCACCGGATTCCCGTGCGCGTGGTGGGGGGCGGGGCGAACTCGTGGTTCTCCGACCTCGGGCTGGCGGGCGTGCTCTGCGCGTTGCATGGGGATGCCTTCGACTTCTTTAAGCGAGAAGGGAACACGGTTACGGTTGGCGCGGGGATGGCGGGTAACGCCTTGCTCAACGCCTTGGAGCGCGAGGGGTTGGCGGGACTTTCCTTCATGCAAGGGATTCCCGGCTCGGTCGGCGGATGGGCGCGGATGAATGCCGGGGCGCATGGGCACGCCTTCTGGGAATGCGTGCAGGATGTGCGGATGGTGTTGCGCGATGGGCAGGTGCGCCACGCCTCGCCCCAGAACGCGTCGCCGGGGTATCGCTTCGTCAAGGGAATTCCGGAAGGCGCAATCATCGTTGCCGTTACGCTCACGCTCACGCCGGCAGACCCGGAGCGCATTCGAGCGGAACGGCGGGAGGCGTTGGAAAAGCGCGTGAATCTCGCGGGGTTACGGACGTGCGGTTCGCTCTTTAAGAACCCTGCGGAGTTTCCGGCGGGGGCTGCGCTGGACGCCCTGGGCGCGAAGGCGTGGCGCATCGGGGGAGCATCCATCGCCCCGCAACACGCGAATATCTTGGTTGCCGGAGAGGGGTGCACCGCTTCGGATCTCCTTGCCTTGATGTGGAAAATGAAGGATGCGATTAAGACCGAGCGAGCGGTTGAACTCCACACAGAAGTGCAGGGTTTCGAGCCAACCAAGGACTAAACGCGCAGAGAGGCGCGTTCCGAGAGGCACCGACTTCGGTGCCTCTTTTGTTTGTCTCGGCAAAGGTTTTGATTTTTGCGAGAGCACGCGAAGTGGCGTCGTGGAGGGGCGTTGCGGGGAAGGCGCAGGCTAAAAAGGCTCCTCGCCCATTCTCATCTCCGGGGAAGAAAGTTAGGAGACGCTAAAAATAATCCTTGACGGCGATTGTTAGGCTGTGCTATCTTTTGCGCCAGTTCGTTCGGCTTTCCCCGGAGACTGCGGGGAGCTGACGGAGAAAGGACCTCTTGTGATGGATATTTCCTCCATGAAGATTGGGGACAAGGCAGAGATTACGGGTTATGCCGTAACGCGTGCCGGTTATCGGGCGAAGCTGTTGGCGTTGGGGCTGACACGCGGCGCGAAGATTCAGTTGATTGGGGTGGCTCCCATGGGCGACCCCTTGCGGTTGAAGGTGCGCGGGTTTGAGCTTTCGCTCCGGAAGGCAGAAGCGTCCTTCCTTCAGTTAAAGGCGGTGCAGGCATGAGCGAGAACAAGCGGAAGATAACGGCAGCACTGGTCGGCGATCCGAACACCGGCAAGTCCACCTTCTTTAACGCGTGGACGGGGATGCACCAGGTTACGGGAAACTGGCCGGGCGTGACGGTGGAGAAGTTGCTCGGGCAATTGACGTTGCCGGGCGGGGAAGAGCTGACGCTCGTAGACCTGCCGGGGATTTACTCGCTCCACGCCGTCTCGGAGGACGAAAAGGTTGCCTCCGATTATGCGCGGAGTGCCGAGCCGGACATTATCATCAATGTGATCGACGCGGTTAACCTGGAGCGGAATCTCTATTTGACTTTGGCTCTTGCCGAGCTGGGCAAGCCGATGGTCGCCGTTCTGACGATGACGGACATCCTGCAGAGGCAGGGATTTACGGTAGACCTCGCGGAGCTTTCGAAGCGGTTGGGGATGCCGGTGGTAACTTCGGACGTCCACAAGCGGGCGAAGCGTCTGGCTCTTGAGCGGGCGATCTTGGAAGCTTTGGCAACCAAGCAGAACTTGCCACGCACGGTGTATCCGGAATCGTTGAATCAGGCGTTGATCAAGGCGCACCGCGAGGGCGAACCCGAGGTGCTCGCGATTCACCGGCTGGAGGGGATTCTGCCCGGAGCCGAGGCGGTCATTGCCGACGTGGAGAAGGTGTTGGGCACGACGCCCGACGTCTTGATCGCCGATGCGCGGTATGACAAGATTGCCGAGATCACCGCGGGAATCGTCAAGCAAGTCGGGCACGCTCGGACGGAGTTGGGGCGGACGCTCGACCGCTTCGCGCTGAATCGCTGGTTGGGGATACCGATCTTCCTCTGCGTGATGTATCTCCTCTTCTGGTTCACGCAGGTCGTGGGCGGTTGCTTCATTGACTTCTTCGATGGACTGGGCGATGCGATCTTCGTTACCGGACTGGGGAACGTTCTGACGCTCTGTGGCGCGCCGGAGTGGTTGAACACGCTTCTGGCAAGCGGGCTGGGAACAGGCGTCCAGACGGTGATGACCTTCATCCCGCCAGTCTTCTTTATCTTCTTCGGGCTCTCGCTCCTTGAAGACTCGGGCTACATGGCGCGTGCCGCTTACGTGATGGACCGCTTCATGCGCTTGCTGGGGCTCCCGGGCAGTGCGTTCGTGCCGATGTTGGTGGGATTCGGGTGCACCGTCCCGGCAATCATGGCTACGCGCACGCTCTCCAATCGGCGCGACAGGTTGCTCACGATATTCATGACGCCGTTCATGAGCTGTGGTGCGCGGTTGCCGGTGTATGCGCTCTTCGGGGCGGCGTTCTTCGGGGCGGCGTCGGGGACGATGGTCTTCGCGATTTACCTCTGCGGGATCGTGCTGGCGTTGCTCACCGGGTTGCTCCTCAAGCATACGCTCTTTGTGGGGGATCCGGCTCCCTTCGTGATGGAGCTTCCGCTCTACCACATCCCGCGCCTCTCTACGGTGTTGAAGCAGGCGTGGGAGAGATTGCAACGGTTCATCTTCCGCGCCGGCAAGGTGCTGGTGGTGATGGTGCTTCTGCTAAGCGTCTGCGACAAGATTCAGGTGCCCGACCTCTTCTCTAAGGGAGCCGAGCCGGTAGCAGTCGAGGCGCAGAAGGAAGAAGCGGTTGCCACTCCCGCACCGGAACAGCCGACCATCTCCGTGATCGAAATGCTTGGGCGCACGATCGCACCGGTCTTCGCGCCGATGGGTGTTGAACGCGAGAACTGGCAAGGCTCGGTGGCGTTGATCGTCGGGCTCTTCGCCAAGGAGCAGGTGGTTTCGTCCTTGAACACCCTCTACGCGATTGACGGCTCCGCCGAGGAAGAGGAAGCGGAAGAAGAACCGCTCTCCTGGGAACGTGCTCGCGAGGACTTCGTCTCCGGCGTGGTCGATGCGGTAAAGACGATTCCCGATGCGTTCAGCGGGCTTTTGGATTCCTTCTTCGATCCGCTGGGCGTCAATATCTTCAAGTCTGAGTATGAGCAGGTGCTCCGTCTCGCCGATCGCTTGACCGACCCCTCGCTCACGGCGGAACGGATGCAGAAGCTCCAGGCGCAGATGGATGACGCACTCGCCATCAAGGATCTGCACGACGAGTTGCAAGACGCGACCAATGCGCGGAATGCGCTCGCCCAGCAAGCCGCCGTGAACGAAGCCTTGAAGCCACAGTTGGAAGTTGCCGAAGAAGAGCTCTCTGCCGTTACGGAGCGTCTGGGGCAGGCTTCCGCCCTGCAGGCGATAGCCAAGGAGATCACGTCGGGCAAGGTTCCCGCCGAGGAGCGTGCCTCCAAGGTCGCGGAGATCCGCAAGCTCGTGGACGACTACTACGCCGAGAGCATCGCCGCCGAAACGGAGACCGACGCCTCGCTGATGTCCACCCTGAACGCGAAGTTCGATGGCGACCGTAACCGCGCCTTCGCTTACCTGCTCTTCGTCCTGCTCTACGTCCCCTGCCTCGCGGCTATGGCGACGGTGGTGCGCGAGATCGGCTGGGGTTACAGCTCCATCCTCTTCGGATACCTCACGCTTCTGGGCTGGTGCGTCGCCACGCTTTACTTCCAGGTTACGACCGGGCACAACCCCGTGTGGTTGATTACCCCGTGCGCCATCCTGGCGGCGATCGCCATCTTCTTCTGCGCGTTGGGTAAACGCCTGAAGGTTAAACTCGTCATCTAACTCGACGGGCGGAGTGCGCCTTTGTGCTCCGCCCTTCTCTTGAAAAAGGCTGTTAGCTTTTTCTAATAAGAATGCGGGCAGTTGCCCGGTCGCACAAACAAACAGAAAGGTTATGCTTGCGATGAAATCCTGCATGATAGTCCCGGCTCTCGCCATCCTCCTCGGTCTTTCGGCGCGTACCGCCTTCGCCGCTCCCGAGAACACGCACGAAGCCCCGAGCGAAGCCTCGGCAACCCAGCTTGAAGAATCCTCCGAGGGGTGGGTCTTCGGCGGGAGCGTGGGCATTGACTACTGCACCAAGCAGCTCACCTACGGGCTCATCGACAATCCGCACCCCATCATGACGCCGAGCGTGGCACTGAGCTTCGGGAACGAGGAGTGGTTCACCATTGAAGTCGGCGTTGAAGCCATCTTTGATATGACCAACTACGGCGCGAAGGAAGGCGGGTACAACGACCGCCGGTACAAGTACCAAGAGCTCGCGCCCGGTATCACGCTCTCGCGTGCGTGGGACACCGCCGACTGGCTCGGCTCCTCCCTGGAGACCTCCATCAACTACACCTACGAGTATCACCCCCGCTCCTGCAAGAAGCCCGACCTCTACGAGAACCCGGACACGCAGTGGCTGAACTTCGAAATCGCCGCTCCGGACTTCTGGCTGAGCCCCGCCTTCACGCTTGAGTACCAGCTCGCCCGTCAGGGCACAGAGGGCGATGGCGACGGCAAGGGTGGCATCTACGCCACGCTCGCGATTAGCCACACCTTCGACATCGGCGCACAGCTCGGTCTCGACGAAGAGGTGCTCACCCTCACGCCGACCCTGGGCATCGGCATGGGGAACAAGGAGCGCAACCGCGCCGAGTTCGGCGACTGGTATGAAGAGCACGAGAAATCTGCCGACAGCTTCATGTTCCGCGACGGCTTCGGCACGATCGAGCTTGCCTACACACCCTTCGAAGGTTTCACGATCGCTCCCTACGCCGGGTTCAATCAGCAGATGGACTCCGTGGCTAAGGACGCCACCGGCAGCGATGACTTCGTCGCCTTTGCCGGTATCGGCGTGAGCTACTCCTTCTAAGGAGCCCCTTTAGGACAACACACGATAGAAACAACATAAACCCTCCGACCGCAGGTTCTCTCTCCCCTGCGGTCGGCTCTTTATATAAAGGTTACTTCCGCGGGCGCTTCCGAAACGCCAAGCGCAACACCAGCCCTATCGCCTCCCACGCGATAGCCAGCGACATCTTACTCGTCCCCGCCGTCCGATCCGCAAAGACAATCGGGATCTCCCGCAAGGTGAAACCGAGCCTCCAAGCTGTGTGCGTCATTTCAATCTGGAAGCCGTAGCCATCGGCGGCGATCGTCGAGAGGTCAATCGCATCCAGCACTTCCCGGCGGAAACACTTAAAGCCCCCCGTCGGATCCATCACAGGAAGCCCCGTCAGAATCCGGACATAGAGGCTCGCCCCGTAGCTGAGGCACAGCCTGCGCAACGGCCAATTGAGCACACGCACGCCCCCATTGTACCGCGAACCGATCACGAGGTCGAAGCGCTCCGACTCCGCGAGCAAGCGCGGGAGATCTGCCGGGTCGTGCGAGAAATCGGCGTCCATCTGCAGGATGTGCGAGAAGTCTCGCGCCAGTGCCCAACGGAACCCCGCCACGTACGCTCGCCCCAGACCTTCCTTCTTCTTGCGCCGGAGAAGGTGGATCCGAGGCTCTCGGAGCATCGCGCCCTCAACGAGTTCACCCGTGCCGTCCGGCGAGGCGTCATCCACCACAAGCACGTGCGCTCCCGGAAGTGCGTCCAGCACGGCACGCAGGAAGCTTTCGATATTCTCGCGCTCATTATATGTGGGCGTGATGACTAGAGGCTTCTTCATTCTGCCTCTCGCGCTTCAAGCTCCACCAGGCGAAGGAGTTCTGCCACCGCCTGCTCTGCCGGGAGGGTCGCCAAGTGCTCCCCCTTCCGGTAAAGCGCAAAGGTTTCCTTCCCGCCACAGAGAGCCAAGTCGGCTTCCCGCGCCTCGCCCGGTCCATTCACCACGCACCCCATCACCGCCACGTGCAACCGCTTCGCCGAGGGATGCGCACGGTAGAACACCTCCAGCGCATCCGAGACGCGATCCGCTGCGCGCAGGACGTTCACCTGCGTCCGCCCGCACGTCGGGCAACTCGTTACCCACGCGCCCGGCGAGCGCAACCCGCAAGCCCGCAAAAGCTCCACGCCCACCCGCACTTCCTGCTCGATGGGTGCCGTGAGCGAGATGCGCAGCGTGTCCCCAATCCCCGCTTCCAGCAGACGCGAGAGAGCCACGCAACTGGTTACCGTGCCTCGCAGTGCCGTTCCCGCCTCGGTGAGTCCGAGGTGGAGCGGGTACGGGATGCGCTCGGCAAGCAGTCGATACGCCGCAATCGTGCGCTCAATGTCCGATGCCTTGACCGAGACAGCAATCTCGCGGTAATCCAAAGCTTCCAGCAGGCGCACGTGCCCCAACGCGCTCTCGACAAGGGCTTCGGGCGTGGCAGAGCCATACTTCTCTAGCAGTGCCTTCTCCAGCGAACCGCCATTGACGCCGATTCGGATCGGCACCCGCCTTCCGCGAGCAGCCTCAACCACCGCTCGCACGCGCTCTTCGCCTCCGATATTCCCCGGATTGATGCGCAACGCCGCCACCCCAGCATCCAACGCCAGCAGTGCCAGCCTATAATCAAAGTGAATGTCCGCTACCAGCGGGAGCGGGCTCTGCGCACACAAAGCCCGCAACGCCTCCGCCGCGGCAGCATCGGGCACGGCAACGCGGAAGATGTCGCACCCCAGCTCCTGCGCTCGGCGAATCTGCTCCAACACCGCCGGCACGTCCGTCGTCGGCACGTTCGCCATGGTCTGCACCGAAACCGGTGCCCCGCCCCCAACCGTTACCTTCCCCACCTGGATGGGGCGCGTATCTTGGCGCAGTGTCATCACATCCCCGCTCCGAAGAGGTTCCGCACCGCCGGCACGATCATGCGCACCGTGTCGCTATAAAGGAACCATATCATCACGCCCACGAGGAGCACGAGGAAGATGTTCGTCAGCCACCCGATAATCCGCGAGCTGAGTTCGCGCCTCGTAACGAGCGCATAGAGCGCGAAGAGAATGTGCCCGCCGTCCAGTACGGGCAGAGGCAGAAGATTGAGAATCGCGAGGTTGATGCAGATGAGGCGCAGGAACCCCAAGCACGCCCAGAGGCTCGCCTGCGCCACCTGCGTGAGCACGCCAACAATCATGAGCGGTCCGCCCAACCCCTTGGCGATACGCCCGCGCTCGCCCTCGTGCTTCGGCACGGTGAGCGATTCCAACACCCGCAACACGCTCGCAGCGTCGGAGCGCAGTTGCGCCAGGATTCCCCGCTCCGCCATCCACGAGAACTGCCCCGGACGGAACGCCGCCATCTCGAATCCCAGCATGTACCGCTCTTCGCCTGCTTCGCCCATGAGCCGAGGCGCAATGCGAACCGTGCGCACCGCTTCCTCGGGCGTCGAGCGCACCGTGAGGGTTATCACGTCCTCCGGTCCCTGACGCTTCCGGATCTGCGCGAACTGCGTGAAGGGCTCGCCATCCACCGTCTCAATGATTTCTCCGGCTTGCAATCCTGCTTCCTCGGCGGGCGAGCCGGGGATAACTGCCCCCACGCCCAGATGGATAGGGCCGGGCAGAAGTCCGCCAATCGTGTACATCCCCTCGTCGCCCATCATCGGCGTGTCCAACCGCGCCTCCACCTGCACGGTTTCCCCGGCACGATCAAGCGTCAACTGCACCACGTCATTTGACCCGCCCGAGATGAGGCACTCGGTCAGGAACTCCGTCCACGAGTGAACGGCGCGCCCGTTCACCGCCCGAATCGAATCCTTCGCCCGGAGCCCTGCCTCCCACGCGCCACTCTTTTGGTCGACGTGCCCGATCTCCGTGGAAGCCCCCGTGGCTTCCGCAGGCGCAAAGCAAAAGATCAGCACGGCGCAGACCACCGCGAGCACCACGTTCCCGAAGGGACCCGCCGCCGCCACGAGAATCCGCTTCCACGGCGGAGCAGGTTGGAGCGGAGTTTCAACGCCTTCGCCCTTCCCCCCCTGAATGCTCGACATCGCGTCCGGGTCCAACTGTGGCAGAGCCACGTACCCGCCGAAGGGAATCGCCGAGAGGCGCACCTCTGTGCCCCGGATAGTGCGCTTCCACAGCGCGGGGCCAAACCCGATCGAGAAGATGTCCGCCCGCAATCCGAGCCACCGCGCCACGAGGAAGTGCCCCAGCTCATGGATGAAGATAGCCAGGCTCAGGAGCAACAAGGCAAGGACAATGGAGCCAACCCAGAGGAAAAATGTCGTCATGTCAGCAGACCTTTCGGGGCGCGTTAGCCCTCAAGCGGTTCAAAGAGAATCTCGCGCTTCCGGAAGCGGGCGAGCTCAGTATAGCCCACGCGTGCCAGGAGCGTGGCGGCGCGAGCGAAGTTGGCGCAGACGAACCGCGCCCGATGCGCGTCCGAAGAGATCGTTACGGGGATCTCGCGATGTCGGCACGCCCGCAAGATGGCTTCGTCGGGGTAACACTCCTGGCAGTCTTTCGCCCAACCTGAAGTGTTCAGCTCCACCACCATGCCCGCCGCCTTCACCGCATCCAACGCCTCGCGCACGAGTGGCGTAATGTCCTCCGAGGAGTAGAAGGCGAACTTCTTCACCAAGTCGATATGCCCGGCAATCATGAACAGCCCACTCTCCGCCATCTCGCGCACGGCGATCCAGTAACGGCGAATCACTTCGTTGACCCCTTCGGGCGTGAGGGATTCCCAGAAGGCGCGGGAGGTGTCGATGCTCTCTTTCCCCACGAAGTGCACGGAGCCAATCGTGTAATCCAGCCTCGGGTCTTCTGCCATCGGGTGCAACCACGCCCCGGAGCCGTCAAGCCAGTCGAACTCCATCCCCACGCGGATTTCGACGTCCTTGCTCCGCGATGCCAGGTCGCCCAGCACCTCAAAGTACCGCTCCTCCAATCGCGGTTGCAACGCCCACTCGGGAGCCACCTCGTCCTCCGGGCTCTCGCGGTAGTAGTGGTCGGCAAAGCCGAGGATATCCACCCCATGCGCCTGCGCCACGCCGAGGAACGCTTCGGGCGTCTCTGCCCCGTCGCTGAAGACCGTGTGATTGTGGTAGGAGGCGCGCTTCATGTCGTGCGCTTCCTGCGTTTCGTTTGGCGCGGAGCTTTCGGAGCGGACGCAACGCCGCGCTCTGCCTTCGGCTTGGGAGCCTTCCGCGTCTTCGCCGGGGCTTCAACCTCTTGAGCACGTGGCGCACGCGTTTCACGGCGGGGCTTACGACCCTTCTCGCCTCGACGCGTTTTCGCGATTGCGGCGCGGCGCGTCTCTTCGGCGTGCCTCCCGCCGTTCCACAGGTCTACCGCCGAACCCTCCACGTAGGCGAAGTCCAGCCTCCGCGCCGGGAAGTCCACCCGCGCCACGTAGACCTTCAGGTTCATGCCCGCTTTGATGGTAAGCTTGCCCGCGTGCAGAGTTTCGGTGGTGGCGTTGAAGGAGACGAACTGCTTGGCGATGTTGGCAATGTGAACCATCCCCGAGACTTGCAGGTCGAGGACGTCCACAAAGAAACCGTAGCTCTTCACGCTCACCACCACCGCATCGTAGACCTGAGGCTTGCGGTCGTCGAGTTGCTGTTGCAGGAAGCGGTACTTCTTAATCTCCGTGAGGGCGCGCTCGGCTTCGTCTGCCACCTGCTCGCGTTCCGTGGCGTGCGCCGAGGCGCGTTCGAGCCAACCGCTCTCCAGCCTCCCGCCATGTCCGCCGGGCGTGAGGTAGTCCGCCAGCTGACGGTGCAGGACGAGATCCGGGTAACGGCGGATGGGCGACGTGAAGTGCGCGTAGTAGGTGAGAGCCAAGCCGAAGTGCCCGTGTTGCTTGGAGGCGTAGAGGGCGCGCTTCATCGAGCGGAGCACCAACGTGTGAATGTGGTACTTGAGCGGGTGATCTGCCGTGTCGCGCAGGAGAGCTGCCAGCTCCTTCGGCTCGCGCAGATTCCGCGGGCGGATCCCCAGCTTGCGCAGTTCCAACTCCAGGTTCGCGATCTTCCCATCATCCGGAGCCTCGTGCAACCGGTTGATGATGGCGACTTGGTGCGTGAGCAACTCCCGCGCCACCGCTTCGTTCGCCGCGACCATGCAGCACTCAATGAGCTGATGCGCTTCGTCGTTCGGCGCGGCGTGAATCCCGACCATCCGCCCCGAGGCGTCCAGCTCGATCTCCACCTCCTGCGACGCCATCTCAAGCGCGGCATTCCGTTCGCGAATTTTCTTCAGCTGACGCGTCAGCGCGAGCGTCTCCTTCAACATCGGAGCCGTGCGCGGGTCAAGCCCTCCCTCTGGCGACGCCTTACGTCCCTCCAGAAGCGCGAGGGCTTCCTCGTAGGTGAGCCGTTGCGCCGAGCGAATCCGGCTCTTCGCCATCTGCACGCCTACCACGCGCCCCTGCGCATCGTAGGTGAGAAAGACCGAGAAGGCTAGGCGGTCGACGTGTGGCATGAGCGAGCAGACGCCGTTGGAGAGTTGCTCCGGGAGCATGGGCACCACTTTGTCGATGAGGTACACGCTTGTCCCGCGCCGATACGCCTCCTTGTCCAGGGGCGAACCGGGGCGCACAAAGTGGCTCACGTCCGCGATGTGGACGCCGAGGACGCGCCGACCCGCCGCGTCGCGCTCTAAGCTGATGGCGTCATCGAAGTCTCGCGCCGTTGCCGGGTCAATCGTCAGGATGAAGCGGTCGCGCAGGTCGAGCCTTTCGCCGGGCTGCTCCAGGAGCTTTGCCACCTGCTCGGAAGCGTTGAGCACCGCCGGGGGGAACCCTTCGGGGAGCTCGTATTGGCGCATGATGGCGAGGGTGTCCAAGGAGGGCTTATCCTCGGGGCCAATCACTTCCCGCACTTCGGCTTCCAGACGGTCGCCCGGCCCCTCCTGCCGTTGCACGCGCACGACCACGCGGTCTCCGCTCTTGGCTTGTTTGGGGTCGCGCAAGATGAAGTCGTTCTTGTAGATGGGGTTGAGGGGCGAAACCACCCAGCGTCCGTTCCGCGAGTGCACCGTCCCCACCACGTCGCGCACGCTCTCTTGCTCAACGCGCCGGATCACGCCCACCGGGTCGGAGCGGTCGCCCGGACGGTACGCCACCGTTACCGTGTCCCCCTGAATCGCGTGCCCCACGTCTCGGCTTTCGATAAAGACTTGCCGCCCCGTCTCGGCTTCCGTAACGATGCCCGCGCCACTACGCGTCAGGCGCAGGGTGCCGGTGAGCAACCCCGTCCCGGCTCCGGCGCGATACTGCCCGCGACGCTTCTCGACCAGCTCGCCACTGCGCACCATCTCGCGCAACAACCCGCCCAGACGTTTCGCCGCCTTTCCGCGCAGACCCAACGTCTTAATGATCGCCGGTGCGCAAAATGTTTTTTCCGGTTCGCTCTGAAAGAGATGCCGGATAGCTTGTTCTTCAATATTCATGCGTAAAAGTATACCAAACCCTCCACCCCCACCGCCCCC